>QKCS01000108.1 GCA_003246795.1 Alphaproteobacteria bacterium | reverse complement strand
GATCGCCGCCGCGTCCAGCGTTGCGAACAGCGGCACGCGCGCAACCATTCCCCACGTCACGACGAAGTCGCGTCGATGGATCTCGTTGACGAACGCGGTAGCGATGATCCCGATCGGCACGGCGAAGAGACCCAGGCCGAAGATCATCACGCAAGCGCCGAACAGCTTACCCATCGGCGTCATCGGCACGGAGTCGCCGTAGCCGATCGTCGTCAGCGTCGCGAGCGCCCACCACATGGCGTCCGGAATCGTGCCGAACTTGTCGGGCTGCATCGTGCCTTCGATCGCATGCATCACCGCGCCCGAAAACACCGCCGTTCCCAGCATCAGCACGAACGCCGCCACGAGCGCGCGTCGCTCCTCGTAAAGCGCGTTGCTCAACGTGGTCAACGCCGGCGAGAAGCGCACGAGCTTGAGAAACCGAAGCAAGCGGAAAACCCGCAGCACGCGCGTGTCCAGCCAAGGGAACATGAACGTCAGATATGACGGCGCAAACGCGAAGAAATCGATCAGCATCGACGGCCGCGAAACGTAGGTCAGGCGACCCAACAGCGCTCCTTTTTGACGAATCGCCGGAATCTCGATCGACGCCCAAACGCGCGCCACATATTCGATCGTGAAGACGGCGATCGAAAGGACGTCGAAGATTTCGAATTCGGGCCCATAGGCAGCGTAGATGGAGGGCACGCTCTCGAGCACGACCGCCGCGATGTTCGCGACGATGAGACCGACCAAAAGATTGTCCGTGATCGTCGCAGCAGGACTGCTTGCTTCGAGCGTGAGATAGAGCCGCCGCCGCAGGCTGGGCCTGTGATCCTGTCCCCTCGTCATCACTCGGCGGCGACCTTCATCGCCGCCGTGATTGCGTCGAGCGCCGCCTGCAGTTTTCCGCCCTCGGGCCCGCCGCCTTGCGCCATGTCCGGCCGCCCGCCGCCGCCTTTGCCGCCCACGACCTCGACACCGCGCCTCAGCAGCTCGACCGCATTGAACCGCTTCGTGAGATCCGCCGTCACGCCCACGGCAAGCGCCGCCTTGCCGTCGCTCGCCGTCGCGAACACGACGATGCCCGACGAGACCTTCTGCTTCGCCTGATCGACCAGCGAACGCAGATCCTTGGGCTCGACCCCTTCGACGATCCGCGCCATCACCTTAACGCCGCCGACATCGGCGATGTCGTCCGTCGCTCCCGACCCGCCGCCGCCCATCGCAAGCTGCCGGCGCGCTTCCGACAACTCGCGTTCGAGCTTGCGCCGTTCGTCCATCAACAGTGCGATGCGATCGGGCAATTCCGCAGGCGCCGCCTTCATGGCCGCCGCCGCATCGCGTGCGAAGCGATGGTATTCGTTCAAGTAGGCAAGCGCGCCCGCGCCCGTCAGCGCCTCGATGCGCCGCACGCCCGCGGCGACCGCGCTCTCGCCGACGACCTTCAAGAGCCCGATATCGCCCAGCCGGCGCACATGCGTGCCGCCGCAAAGTTCGACGGAATAGGTCTTGCCGCCGTCCGTGCCCATCGACAGCACCCGCACTTCGTCGCCGTATTTTTCGCCGAAGAGCGCCATCGCCCCCTCGGCGATCGCCTTTTCCGGCGTCATCAGTCGCGTGATCACGTCGTCGTTCGCGCGGATCTGATCGTTGACCAGCGCTTCGATCGCCGCAATCTCGGCCTCGCTCACCGGTTTCGGATGTGAAAAGTCGAACCGCAATCGATCCGGCGCAACGAGCGAGCCCTTTTGCGTGACGTGCGCTCCAAGCACCCGGCGCAATGCCTCGTGCAACAAATGCGTCGCCGAATGGTTCGCGCGCGTGGCCGTGCGCCGAACGCCATCGACGCGCAAGTCGACGATGTCGCCCACTTTCAGCGCGCCGCGCTGAAGCTTGCCGATGTGCACGTGCATGTCGCCGAGCTTCTTCAGCGTGTCGGCGACCGCGAACTCGGCGCCGTCCTTGGTGAACATGACGCCGGCATCGCCGACCTGACCGCCGGATTCGCCGTAGAACGGCGTCTGGTTCGCGACGACATGGCCTTCATCGCCTGCGCTCAACCGGTCGACCGGCTTGCCGTCCTTGAGCAACGCCGTGACCACGCCTTCCGCGCTTTCGGTGTCGTAGCCGAGGAACTCCGTCGCCCCGACCTTCTCGCGCAACTCGAACCAGACCGACTCGGTCGCGGCTTCGCCCGATCCCGCCCAAGCGGCGCGCGCCTCGGCCCTTTGCTTCGCCATCGCCGAGTCGAACCCGGCGCGTTCGACGTTGATGCCCCGGCTTCGCAGCGCGTCCTCGGTGAGGTCGTAGGGAAAGCCGTAGGTGTCATAGAGCTTGAACGCCACGTCGCCGGGCAACGTCTTGCCCTTGCCCATGCCGGCCGTAGCTTCGTCGAGCAGCTTCAAGCCCCTTTCGAGCGTTTGACGGAACCGCGTTTCTTCAAGCCTCAGCGTCTCGGTGATGAGCGGCTGCGCACGGGTCAGCTCCGGATAAGCCGCCCCCATCTCGCCCACAAGCATGGGCACGAGGCGCCACATCAGCGGTTCCTTCGCGCCCAGAATGTGCGCATGCCGCATCGCGCGGCGCATGATGCGGCGAAGCACATACCCGCGCCCCTCGTTCGACGGCAGCACGCCGTCGGCGATCAGGAACGAGGCCGCACGCAAGTGATCGCTGATCACGCGATGGCTTGCCCCGTGTCCGCCGTTGGCGTGTTGCCCGGTCAGCTGCGCCGAGGCATCGATCAACCGGCGGAACAGATCGGTGTCGTAGTTGTCGGTCTGCCCTTGCAGGACCGATGAGATGCGCTCGAGGCCCATGCCCGTATCGATCGAGGGCCTCGGCAACGGGACGCGCTTGTCCTTCGAAACCTGGTCGAACTGCATGAAGACCAAGTTCCAAAACTCGACAAAGCGGTCGCCGTCCTGTTCGGGGGAACCCGGCGGCCCGCCCTGCACCTTGTCGCCGTAATCGAAGAAGATTTCCGAACACGGCCCGCACGGCCCGGTCTCGCCCATCGACCAAAAATTGTCGGATGTCGGGATGCGGATGATCTTCGAATCGGGAAACCCGGCGATTTTCTTCCAGAGCCCCGCGGCCTCGTCGTCCTCCGCGTACACGGTGACGAGCAGGCGGCTCTTATCGAGCTGGAACTCCCGCGTGATCAGATTCCAGGCCAATTCGATCGCGACGTCCTTGAAGTAGTCGCCGAACGAGAAGTTCCCGAGCATCTCGAAGAACGTGTGGTGCCGCGCCGTATAGCCGACATTGTCCAGATCGTTGTGCTTGCCGCCCGCGCGCACGCATTTCTGCGACGAAACCGCGCGCGTATAGGGCCGCTTTTCCTGCCCCGTGAACACGTTCTTGAACTGCACCATGCCCGCGTTCGTGAACATAAGCGTGGGGTCGTTGCGCGGAACGAGCGGCGACGACGGTACGACTTCGTGGCCGGCCTTGGCGAAATAGTCGAGGAACGTGGTCCGAATATCGTTAAGGGCGGTGCTCATGCAGAGGATGTAATCGGCCCCCTCCGCCTCTGTCCACTATGAGCGGGTGCGCGGAAAGCCGCGCAGAAACAGGGGTGGCCCGAGCCTGGGGGAAGGCTCGGGCCGTTCTCTCCACTTCTGGGGGGCACTGAGGGGGTGGAGAGAAGCTTCGATTCGCAATCGTGTGGAACGTAAAGACTACTCGTCGTCGCCCTCGTCAGCCTCGGCGCCGGCTTCGAGCTTCGCGCCGATCAAGCCCGCGTTGGTACGAACGGCAGCCTCGATCCTGGCCGCGATGTCGGGGTTTTCCGCCAGGAACGCTTTGGCGTTTTCGCGGCCCTGCCCGATCCGTTGGTCGTCGTAGGAGAACCAAGATCCGGACTTCTCGACGATTCCAGCCTTGACGCCCAGATCGACCAACTCGCCGGTCTTCGAAATCCCCGAGCCGTACATGATGTCGAACTCGACCTGGCGAAACGGCGGCGCGACCTTGTTCTTGACGACCTTGACGCGCGTCTGGCTGCCGACCACGTCGTCGCGCTCCTTGATCGCGCCGATGCGACGGATGTCGAGTCGCACGGAGGAGTAGAATTTCAGCGCGTTTCCGCCCGTCGTCGTCTCCGGATTGCCGAACATGACGCCGATCTTCATGCGGATCTGATTGATGAAAATGACCATCGTGTTCGAGCGCGAAATCGAGGCGGTCAGCTTGCGCAATGCCTGGCTCATCAGCCGCGCCTGAAGACCTGGGAGCGAATCGCCCATCTCGCCTTCGATTTCGGCTTTGGGCGTCAGTGCCGCGACCGAGTCGATGACGACGATGTCGACCGCGCCCGAACGCACCAGCGTATCGGCAATCTCGAGCGCCTGTTCGCCCGTATCCGGCTGCGACACCAAAAGCTCCGCAACGTCGACGCCCAGCTTCTTGGCGTAACCGATGTCGAGGGCGTGTTCCGCGTCGATGAAGGCCGCGACCCCGCCCTTCTTCTGCGCTTCGGCGACGACGTGAAGCGTCAGCGTCGTCTTGCCCG
>QKCS01000280.1 GCA_003246795.1 Alphaproteobacteria bacterium | reverse complement strand
AGCCGCTCCGCTCCGAGGCGCTGGCGCGCGTTGTACGCGACGGCCTGCCGCATCGCCGGCTGGAAGCGTGGAAGTACACCGACCTCCATAACAAGCTCGACGCGAACCTCGGCCTCGCGGCGGGCGGACAGCCGACAACGCACGATATCTTCGACGCGGTCAGAGCGCATCGGATCGCGCTTGCCGGCGGCAAGCTGACCGTCGCGCCCGGCGACGAGGATCTGCCCGATGGCCTTGAAATCCTCGGCCTCGCCGAAGCGCTCAAGATGCCCGCGCTTTGGCTGCGTCAATGGCTCCAGCCCGGCGCGGATGTGATGCAAAATTTGAACCTCGCATTCGCTGTCGACGGCGCCCTCGTTCGCGTCGGACGAGGCGTGCGCATCGCCCTGCCGCTCATCGTGCGCTCGACGATGGACAAAGGCGCCGCGATGGCAAACGTGCGCTCGCTGGTGGCGCTCGAGGAGGGCGCCGAACTCACGCTGATCGAGCTCGACGACGGCGCGCCCGACGCGCAGGCGTTTTCGAACAGCGCCACGTCGTTCGTGCTCGAACCAGGCGCGCGGCTGCGTCACCTTCGCGTCACGGCGAACGCCAACCCCGGGATCGTCGTGCGCAACGACACGCTCGATCTCGCGCGCGACGCCGCCTACGAAGGGGTCGTCCTGTCGATCGGCGCGGCGCTCGCGCGTCAGCAAATGACCGCGCGGCTGTCCGGTCCGGGCGCGACGTTGAACGTGGCGTGCGCGTACGCGGCGGTCGGCCACGAACACACGGATTTCACCTACGAGGTCGTCCATACGGCGCCGCACACGACGAGCCGCATGCTCACCAAAGGCGTCGCGGCCGACAACGGTCACGGTGTCGTGCAGGGCCGCGTCGTCGTGAAGCCCGAAGCGCAGAAGACCGACAGCCACCAGCTGTCACGCGCGCTCCTGCTTTCGCCTCATGCCGAGATCGACCAAAAGCCGGAACTTGAAATCTTCGCCGACGACGTCAAATGCGGCCACGGCGCGGCGGTCGGCGCGCTCGATGCGAACCAGATGTTCTACCTGCGCTCGCGCGGCATACCCGAGCACGAGGCGCGCAACATGCTCGTCGCCGCATTCCTCGGCGAGATCATCGAGCGTGTTCCCGAACAGGCGCGCGAAACCGTCGGGGCATGGCTCATGAGCCGCATGGGCGACCTTGCGAGGGCCACGGCATGAATGCGCTTGCAGCAAAGCCCGCGGCCGGGAAGCGCGCCTTCGACATTGACCGTGTCCGCGCCGACTTTCCTATTCTCGCGACGCAAGTGCACGGCAAGCCGCTGGTCTATCTAGACAACGCGGCTTCGGCGCAGAAACCCACGACAGTCATCCGGGCGATGTCGGAGTTGATGGAAACCTCCTACGCCAACGTCCATCGCGGCCTGCACGCCTTGTCGACGGCCGCGACCGAAGCGTACGAAAATGCGCGGGAAAAAGTTCGCGCTTTCATCAACGCCCCGTCGGCCGATCAGGTGGTCTTCACGAGCGGCGGCACGGACGCAATCAATCTCGTCGCGAACGGCATCGGCCTGTCGATCAAGGCCGGCGACGAGATCGTGCTCAGCCAGATGGAGCACCATTCGAACATCGTGCCCTGGCATTTTCTGCGCGAACGGAAGGGCGCGGTCATCCGCTGGGCCCCGGTCAAGGACGACGGCGCGTTCGACCTCGCGGCCTTCGAGGCGCAGCTCACGCCGCGCACGAAGATCGTCGCCGTGACGCACATGTCGAACGTCTTGGGCACAGTGACGCCGGCGGCCGACATCGTGCGCCTCGCGCACGCCCGGGGCATCCCTGTGCTCTTCGACGGCTGCCAGGCGATGGTGCATATGCCGATCGACGTGCAGGCCCTCGACTGCGACTTCTACGCCGCCACGGGCCACAAGCTCTATGGGCCGACCGGGATCGGCGTCCTCTACATGAAGAAGGATTGGACAGAGCGTCTGCCGCCGTTTCGCGGCGGCGGCGAGATGATCGACGAAGTGACGTTCGACCGCGTCACCTACGGCCGCTCGCCGCAACGCTTCGAAGCCGGCACGCCGCCGATCATCGAAGCCGTCGGTCTCGGCGCCGCCGTCGACTATGTGCGGAGTTTCGACCGCGCCGATCTGATCCGGCAGGAGCACGATCTTCTGGCCTATGCCACGGAGTGCTTCGCGGGGCTCAACTGGATTCGCATTCAAGGCCAGGCGCCGAGAAAGGGCTCGATCCTCTCGTTCACGATGGACGGGGGACACGCGCACGACGTGGCGACGCTCGTCGACCGGCACGGCGTGGCGGTGCGCGCGGGCCACCATTGCGCGCAGCCGCTGATGGAGCGCCTCGGCGTCACGGCGACTGCGCGCGCGTCGTTCGCATTCTACAACACCCGCGCCGAGGTCGACGCGCTCGTCGACGCGCTCCAAAAAGCGCGCGGTATTCTGTCATGAGCGCCGACATGGACACGCAAGCGCCCGAAGTCGACGAGTTCACGCAGTCTCTGATCCGGGAACTGAAGACCGTGTTCGACCCCGAGATTCCGGTCGACATCTACGAGCTTGGCCTCATCTACAAGATCGACGTGGCCGACAACAAAGACGTGACGATCGACATGACATTGACGGCGCCCGGCTGCCCCGTGGCCGGCGAGATGCCGGGCTGGGTGAAGGACGCGGTATCCAAGGTTCCCGGCGTCGGCGAGGTGACGGTGAACATGGTTTTCGACCCGCCCTGGACGCCGGAGCGCATGTCCGAGGAAGCGAAACTTGAACTCAACATGTTCTGAGCCACATTCCCTGTCATGAGCGAAACGCGAACTCCATCGAAGCCCCGCCGCGAGCGCCCGAAGGTGCTGCGCCTGACCGACGCCGCCGCCGAGCAGGTGAAGGCCGCGATGGCCAAGGCCGACAAACCCTATGTCGGCATCCGCGTGGGCCTGAAGAACGCGGGCTGCGCCGGCATGTCCTACACGATGGACTATGCCGAAAAGCAGAACCCGCTCGACGAGATCGTCGAGGACAAGGGCGTGCGCATTCTGATCGATCCGAAGGCCATCCTGTTTCTGATCGGCACTGAAATGGATTTCGTGCGCGACAAGCTGCAGGCGCGCTTCGTGTTTAACAATCCGAACCAGACGAGCGCCTGTGGCTGTGGCGAGTCCGTCGCGCTCAAGGCCGCGGTTCAATAGCGTGGCCGTCAGCGCCGCGTTTCGCGACTACGTCGTCGATCTCTTCGCGGTCTTCGGTCCCGTCGCGGTCAAGCGCATGTTCGGCGGTGCGGGCATCTATTACCGGGATCGGATGTTCGGCTTGATCGGCGACGATCGCATCTATCTCAAGACGAACGACGAAACGCGCGGCATGTTCGAAGCCGAAGGATCGAAGCCGTTCACCTTCGAAATGAAAGGCGGCGAGGCCGTAATCACCGGCTACTACGAACTGCCGCCGCGCCTCTTGGACGACCCCGACGAACTCAAGTCGTGGGCGCGCCGCGCGTACGACGTCGCTGTCGCCGCAAGCGGAAAGAAGCAGAGATCACGCCGTCGCGATGCACCGCCGCCCGATCTACCCCTCGTGGCGCCTCGCGGAACAAAGCCGCGCTAATGCCGGCTCACCGCTTGAGCGGTACGGCCGTGAGCCCGTCGACGGTCAATACGTCGCCCGCACGCTCCAGCGTGCCGATCGTCGTGCGAGCGCGTCCGCCCTTCGCCTTCTCGAGGCTCCAGTTTCGCAAGGCGACGCCCAGCTGCAGCGAGAAGTCGAGCGGCCGGATCTGGCCGAGCGCCTGCGGGTCGCTGCATCCGCCTCGCGTGCCGGGCGCAAATCCGAACGGATAGCGCGCGTCGAGATTGCGGAACCAGCAACGTGCTTTGGTCCAGTGCCGCGGCGCCGTCATCGCGGCCACAGTGGGCCATTGCGCGGCCATGTGACACGACGAACAAGCGGACGCGCGCTCGTCCGCGACGCCGTTCATACGTCCGCCGCGACCAAAGCCCTCGCCTGCCGGAAACACGACACTCTGGCGCGGCCGTTGTCCGTTGCCGGCGTCGTCGTCGCTCAAGCCCGGATCGTTCCCCCACATGAGCCCGAGCGGCATGAGCTTCGCCCACGGGTCATCACCCCTTTGCTGTCCGTCGAAGACAAAGCTCCCGAACACCCATCCGGTCTTGTAGCTCGCCCGATCTTCGCGGGCCGCGACGTCGACCTGGAGCAAGCGCAGTACGCGCGGTGCGCGTTCGCCGCCGGCCGCCGCGCAGCGCACGTCGTCGGGAGAGGTATCGACGTGGATGTTGGCGAGCAATTCCGGCGCGCCCACAAGCCGTCGATCGTCGTCGGGACCGGCTTCGGTGAACACAAGCTTGACGGCGACGGTGCCGGGCGGAAAGGGCAGCGCGGACAAATCGGGGTCGCCGCCGTGGGCAACCTGTCCCCAGACGCGCCCCAGCACGGTGCCGCCCACGTCGTTGTAGAATGCAAGCGCCCACGTCTGCCGGCACGC
>QKCS01000238.1 GCA_003246795.1 Alphaproteobacteria bacterium | reverse complement strand
AAGAGCAAGACGTTCCTGCGCGCGGTCGCGACCGACGGCCATCGTCTTGCACGCTATGAGATGAGTTGTCCGAAAGGCGCCGCCGCGATTCCGGGAATCATCGTGCCGCGCAAGACCGTAAACGAGGTCCGCAAGCTTTTGGAGGATATCGAGGACGCGGTCGACATCCAGGTTTCCGACACGAAGATCAAGTTCAGCCTGGGATCGGTGACGATGACGTCGAAGCTGATCGACGGGACGTTCCCGGAGTATCAGCGCGTGATTCCGACAGGCAACGACAAGGCGCTGGAGGTCGTGCGCGACGAGTTCAAAGACGCGATCGACCGCGTGTCGACGGTGTCCACAGAAAAGTCGCGCGCCGTGAAGTTGAACCTCGAGAAGGGGAAGCTGACGCTGAGCGTGGTGAGCCCGGAGGCCGGAACGGCGACGGAAGAGCTGACCACCGATTACAAGAGCGCACCGATCGAGATCGGGTTCAACGCACGCTACATCATGGATATTTTGGAGCGGATCGACGGATCCAAGGCCACGTTTCTTTTTTCGGACGCGGGATCGCCCACGCTCGTGCGCGACAGCGACGATGACGATGCGGCGCTCTACGTCCTGATGCCGATGCGCGTTTGAGTGCGAAAGAGTGAATGCCGGTATGAGCATCGGGGGGCCATTGGCTGAGGTTTCGCCTCGCGCGCGAGCGCGCGTTGCGATCACGCGCCTCATGCTCACGAACTTTCGTTCGTACGGCATCCTGGATCTTCGCGTGGAGCCCGGACACGTTGTTCTGGTCGGACCCAACGGCGCCGGCAAGACGAACGTTCTGGAGGCCCTCTCGACATTGGCGCCGGGGCGGGGCCTTCGCGGGGCGCGGCTCGGCGACTTGTCGCGCATGGCGCCGGGCGATGCGACGCCGCGGCCTTGGGCGGTCTCCGCGACGGTGAGCAACGCCGGCGGCGACGTGCAGTTGGGCGTCGGGTTCATGCCGGGTGGCGAGGAATCCGGGGGCGCGAAGCGTGCGGTCCGCATCGACGGCGTGCCGGCATCGAACCCGGCGCAGCTCGCCGAGCGTGTTCGCTTGATCTGGCTGACGCCGGCGATGGATCGGTTGTTCATTGACGGCGTGTCAGAGCGGCGGCGCTTTCTGGATCGGTTGATCGGCGGCTTCGATCCGGCGCATACGCGGCTGTGGAACGCCTATGAAGGTGCGATGCGGGAGCGGTTGGGCGCTCTGCGCGCGGGCGCGCAGGCCGCATGGCTCGACGCACTTGAGAGAACGATGGCGGAGGCGGCGGTTGCGCTTGCCGCGTCGAGGCTTGCGGGGCTGCGTCTGCTCGCCCAAACGATGGACGGTCAGCGCGCATCGGCGTTTCCGCATGCGGAGGTGTCGCTCTCGGGCGCCGTCGAGGATCGGTTGGCGAGCGCTGCGGCCGTCGAGGTCGAGGATCAGTTCGCCGCGTTGCTGGCCGTCGCGCGCGGGAGCGACGCCGAAGCAGGGCGAACGAGCGTCGGGCCGCACGCCACGGATTTCGTCGTGCGTCATCGGGACAAGGGGCGCGAGGCGCAAGTTTGCTCGACGGGCGAGCAGAAGGCGCTCTTGATCCGGCTGATCCTGGCGGGCGCGGCGTTGCCGGCGCCGGGCGTCGCGGAGACGCCAATCCTGCTTCTCGACGAGATCGGCGCCCATCTCGACGAAGGGCGGCGGCGAGCATTGTTCGACGAGATCGACGCTTTGGGCGTGCAAGCCTGGATGACCGGCACGGACGCCTCATATTTTTCAGCACTCGACGGGCGGGCGCAGATCAGGCGCGTTGCGGACGGCGCGATCCGCCCTATTTGAACGGACTGGACATGACGATGACGAAAGAAGCTGCCAAGAAAGACACGGACTACGGCGCCGACAGCATCAAGGTCCTCAAGGGCCTTGATGCGGTGCGCAAACGTCCGGGCATGTATATCGGCGACACGGACGACGGATCGGGCCTGCACCACATGGTCTACGAGGTCGTCGACAACGCGATCGACGAGGCGTTGGCGGGCCACGCGACAGAAGTCGTCGTCAGTCTGAACGCGGACGGTTCGTGCACGGTCAGCGACAACGGGCGGGGCATTCCGACCGACATCCATACGTCGGAAGGGATTTCGGCGGCCGAGGTCATCATGACCCAGCTGCACGCCGGCGGTAAGTTCGACCAGAATTCGTACAAGGTCTCTGGCGGTCTGCACGGCGTCGGCGTCTCGGTCGTGAACGCGTTGTCGGAGTGGCTTCAGCTGCGGATTTGGCGCAACGGCAAAGAGCACGCGATGCGGTTCCGGCTGGGCGTGGCCGAAGCGCCGCTCGCCGTCGTCGGCGATGCGGGCGAGCGGCTCGGGACCGAGGTCACGTTTCTGCCGTCGCCGACGATCTTTTCGATGACCGAGTTCGACTATGAAACGCTTGAGCATCGCCTGCGCGAGCTCGCGTTCCTGAACTCCGGCGTCACGATCAAGTTTTCGGACGCGCGCGGCGTCGAACATAGAGAATCCGTCATGCACTACGACGGGGGCATCGAGGCCTTCGTCAAATATCTCGACCGCACGAAGACGGCGCTGATCGCCAAACCCGTGACGTTCAAGGCGGAGCGCGAAGGCGTTACGGTCGAAGTGGCGCTGTGGTGGAACGACAGCTACCACGAGAACATGCTCTGCTTCACCAACAACATCCCGCAGCGCGACGGCGGCACCCACTTGGCTGGTTTTCGCGGCGCGCTGACGCGCGTCGTGAACGGCTACGCGAACGACAGCGGGCTCGCCAAGAAGGAGAAGGTGGCGCTGACGGGCGACGACTGCCGCGAAGGCCTGACGTGCGTTCTGTCGGTCAAAGTGCCGGATCCGAAATTCTCGTCACAGACCAAGGACAAGCTCGTCTCATCGGAAGTGCGGCCGGTCGTCGAAGGCGTCGTCAACGAACAGCTGTCGACGTGGTTCGAAGAGCATCCGGCGGAGGCCAAGGCCGTCGTCGGTAAGGTCGTCGAGGCGGCGGCCGCGCGCGAAGCGGCGCGCAAGGCGCGCGAGCTCACCCGGCGGAAGGGCGCGTTCGACCTTTCGTCCCTGCCGGGCAAGCTCGCCGATTGTCAGGAGCGCGATCCGGCGAAGTCGGAGCTTTTCATCGTCGAGGGCGACTCGGCGGGCGGCTCGGCGAAGCAGGGGCGCAACCGGTTGAACCAGGCGGTGCTGCCGCTCAGGGGCAAAATCTTGAATGTGGAGCGCGCGCGGTTCGACAAGATGCTGTCGTCGGGTGAAATCGCGACCTTGATCACGGCGCTTGGGACCGGGATCGGGCGCGAGGAGTTCGCGCCCGACAAGCTGCGTTATCACAAGATCATCATCATGACCGACGCCGACGTCGACGGCGCGCATATCCGCACGCTGTTGCTTACGTTCTTCTATCGTCAGATGCCGGAGTTGATCGAGCGCGGTCACCTCTACATCGCCCAGCCGCCGCTCTACAAAGTCACGCGCGGCAAGTCGGAGCGCTATCTCAAGGACCAGCGCGAGTTCGAGATTTTCGTGATGGCCGAGGGCGTGCGTGACGCGGTCCTGACGCTGGCGAACGGCGAGCAGGTGGCGGGTCCGGATCTCGGCGCACTGGCCGAATTCGCGCGGACGGCCAAGGGCGCGGTCGCGAGCCTGGCGTCCAAATATCCGGGATTTGCGGTCGAACAAGCGGCGATCGTCGGCGCTCTGAACGCCGATACGGTCGACAACCCGGAGAAGGCCGCCGAAGCGGCGAAGGTGATCGCCGCCCGGCTCGATCTGCTTTCGGGCGAGCTCGAGAGCGGTTGGACCGGCGAGGAGGGCGCGCAGGGGCTTGTGTTCCGCCGGATCGTGCGGGGCGTCGCCGAAGAGATCGTATTGGACGCGGCGCTGGTCTCGTCGGCCGACGCGCGGCGGCTCGACAAATGGTCGACGGAGTTGCACGCGGTCTACGGCCAAGCCGCCACGATCACGCGCGGCGACGACTCGAAGCCCGTGCGGGGACCGAGCGAACTCGTCGAAGCGATCCTCGGCTGGGGACAAAAGGGCCTGACGCTGCAGCGCTACAAAGGCCTGGGCGAGATGAACCCCGAGCAGCTGTGGGAGACGACGTTGGACGACAATGCGCGCTCGCTCCTGCAGGTGCGCATCAGCCACGGCGATACGGCGGACGACATCTTCTCGAAGCTGATGGGCGATATCGTTGATCCGCGGCGCGAATTCATCCAAGACAACGCGCTTGCGGTGGCAAATTTGGACGTTTGAAGCAGCGTCGCCGTAGCGCTCGCGCGCGATCGGCGGCCGGCGCTCGACGGTAGGCGGGCGCGTGGCCTAGTCTGGCGCCATCGAGCTATCGGGAACCACGAGGCGGCATCCCATGAAAGTGTCGGACGCGATCACGTCGCGCATCACCACGCGCGCGTTCCTGGACAAGCCGGTGTCCGGTCAAGTGCTGCGCGACATTTTGGAGACCGCGAAACGGGCGCCGTCGGGCGGAAATCT
>QKCS01000370.1 GCA_003246795.1 Alphaproteobacteria bacterium | reverse complement strand
GCGCAGGCCAGGCGTCGTCTTTCGCGTGCAGACAACCGTGGCCTTTGTGTCTTTGACCAACGCCACGAGCTTTGCGGTCGCCGTTGCGATCCCCGAAAGCCGGCCGAGATAGTTTAAAGCCACGCGCTCTGCCGTGAGGATCGGCCGCGCGGGTCCGTCGACGATCGCGATCGTCTCGCCGGGTTCGACGTCCGCGCCGTCGGGGACGCGGACCGTGATTTTGACTGCGGGATCCATCAAGTGGAACGCGGCCAGCGCGAGGTCGAGGCCAGCAATGCGGCCACCTTCGCGCGCCGCGATGACGCCGTGGGCGGGCGCGGACGGCGGGATCGTCGCTTCGGTCGTGAGGTCGCCGCCGCGCCCGAAATCTTCGAGCAACGCCGCGCGCACGGCCGGCTCGGTGAGGAGCGGCGAGAGCGGCTGAACGGTAACGGCGGGTTTCTTCGCCGTCATCGCACCGCCTGAAGAGCTGTCATTGCGCGCGCTTCGCGAACGGCGTGCGCCGCGGTTGCCCGCGCTTCGGTAAGGGTCACGAAGGTGCGCCTGGCTTGTGCGGAGTCCGCGTTCGGATAGTCGGTTCGGAAGTGGCCGCCGCGGCTTTCGCGACGGTTCAGCGCCGCGCTCGCGATGAGCATCGCCGTCGCCGTCATGTTGCGCATGTCGGGATCGCCGATGTTCGTGGCTTCGAGCTTGGTGATCGCGCTCAACGCGGTGCCGAGGTCGTCAGCGTTGCGCTCCAGGCCGACATCCATCGTCATCGTCTTGCGAAGGGTCGCGACGGCGAGCGCGGAGGGCTGTCCGTCATTGACCGCGGGAAGGGGAGCGGCGGCCGCCGTTTCGTTTGCGGCATCGGCGACGTCGGCGGCAGCGCGCGCGCCGAAAACCACGGCTTCGAGAAGCGAGTTGGACGCCAGCCGGTTCGCGCCGTGCGCGCCCGTCGACGTGCATTCGCCGATCGCCCATAGACCTTTCAGACTCGTGCGCGCATGCTCGTCGGTGGCGATGCCGCCCATATGATAGTGTGCGGCCGGTGCGACAGGAATCGCGTTCGTGCGGGGGTCGATGCCGGCCGACATGCAGGTTTCGAACACGGTTGGGAAGGCCTGCGGAAACTTCGCGCCGACGACTTTGGTCGCGTCCAGGAACGTTCTTCGGCCCGCGCGGATTTCGCGGAAGATGCCGCGCGCGACGATGTCGCGTGGCGCGAGCTCCGCGTCTTTGTGAACCGCCGCCATGAAACGCTCGCTGCGATCGTTGAGCAGGATCGCGCCTTCGCCGCGCAAGGCTTCGGTAGCGAGCGGGGCGGGGTCGCGGCCGATGGCGATCGAGGTCGGGTGGAATTGCACGAATTCGGGATCGGCGATGACGGCGCCGGCGCGCGCGGCCATGCCGACGCCCTGGCCGCGCGCCTGCGGCGGATTGGTCGTGATTTCGAAGAGACCGCCGACGCCGCCCAGCGCAAACACCGTCGCATCGGCGCGGATGAAGACGGGTGCGGCCTTGTCGGCAACGGGGTGGGCGTAGACGCCGACGACGCGGCCGGCTTCGATCGCAAGCTCATAGGCGATCAAGCCTTCCAGCACGGTGATGCGCGGTTCGGCTTTCACGGCTTTGATCAAGGCCGCCATGATCGCCGCGCCTGCGCGGTCGCCGCTCACGCGCACGATGCGGTTTCGGGAATGCGCGGCTTCGCGGCCGAGAACGAAGTTGCCTTTGGCGTCGCGGTCGAAGGGCACACCGAGGCGCGCCAGATCTTCGATGCGGGCGGCGGCTTCCGCCGTGATCAGGCGGACGATCTTCGGATCGACGATGCCCGCGCCGGCAATTTCGGTGTCGCGCGCGTGAAGCTCGGGCGAGTCGTCGCGGCCGAGCGCCGCCGCGATGCCACCTTGCGCCCACGTGCTCGACGCGCCGGAGCCCAACGACGCGGCGGCGAGCACGGTTACGGGGCCCTTGATCTTGAGCGCGGCGAATAGACCCGCAAGTCCCGCGCCGACGATCAGGACGCCGCCGGAGTTGATTACGTTGTCGACGGGCGCGTGAACGCTCATGGTTTAATGCACCGCGGGTTTGGGTTTGCCGACGGCGAGCATGCGTTCGACGGCGGCCTTGGCGCGCGCGGCGATCTCAGGGTCGACTTTCACCTCGTGCTGCATCGTCTGGAGCGAGCGCAGGATCTTGTCGAGCGTGATGCGCTTCATGTGCGGACAGAGATTGCAGGGGCGCAGGAACTCCACGTCGCGATGCGCGGCCGCGATGTTGTCGGCCATCGAGCATTCGGTCAGCATCACGACGCGCGCCGGATGCTTCTTCGTCACGTAGTCGACCATCGCCGAGGTGGAGCCCGCGAAGTCGCACTCCGCGACGACGTCGGCGGGGCATTCGGGATGGGCGAGGACGACGGCGCCCGGATGGTCGGCCTTGAAGCGGCGGATGTCGTCGGCGCTGAAGCGTTCGTGCACTTCGCAGCGGCCGTGCCAAGCGATGATCTTAATCTTCGTCTGGTTTGCGACGTTCTCGGCCAGGAACTTGTCGGGGATCATGATCACCGTGTCGACGCCGCGTGCCTTGGCGATCGACTCGACGACCGCGACCGCGTTCGACGACGTGCAGCAGATGTCGCTTTCGGCCTTCACCTCAGCCGACGTGTTCACGTAGGTCACGACCGGCAGGTTGGGGTACGTCTGCTTCAAGAGGCGCACGTCGGCGCCGGTGATCGATGCAGCGAGCGAACAGCCCGCTTCGAGATCCGGGATCAGCACTGTCTTTTCCGGGGACAGGATCTTCGACGTCTCGGCCATGAAGTGGACGCCGGCCTGGACGATGATCTTCGCGTCGGTCTTCGCCGCTTCGCGCGCGAGCTGCAGGCTGTCGCCCACGAAGTCCGCGACGCAATGGAAGATCTCGGGCGTCTGGTAGTTGTGGGCGAGGATGACGGCGCCGCGTTCCTTCTTCAGCCGGTTGATCTCGGCGATCACCGGGGCGAACGCCGGCCATTCGATTTCGGGGACGACGTTGGCGACCTTGGCGTAGAGATCGCGGGTCGCGGCGGCGACTTCGGGCGTGTACGCCAATTTGGGTTCAGCGGTTCGGCCTGACATCGTTCCCTCTTATGCTCAACTTGAGCATATATATGGTATCAAAAAAGGGCGGCGTCTAGGGGCCACCTCTCAAAAAATGCTAGGATTGAGCATAAAGGGTGTCAAGCGGGGTGGGCAATTCGACGGGGTCACACGGCCGTCACATAACATTGCGATAGAAATCGCGCATCGATGGCCGACCCTCGTTAGCAAATAACCATCATCCTTGTCGTTCCTGTTACAAGCGATCCTTTGAACATGCGGACCTTCCTGGGCGTCGTGCGTGCGGGCGTCCTCGTTGCTCTTGTCGCCGTCTTGGCCGTGCTTGGCGGCGTCGCCGGCGCTTCTCTGCATTGGTCGTTCGACCTTGCGGGACAATTCTTGCTGCCGTCGATCGTGATCGCTGGTGCGGCGGCGTTGGCGGCGGCCGCGTGCGGATGGCTCCGCTTGGCGGCAGCGGCGGCGGTGTTGGCTGTGGTGGCCTATGTGACGGCGATGCCGTGGACGGCTGCGCCGGGGCCCACGCCCGCGGATGCGCCGCGCTTCAAGGTGTTGCTGTTCAATGTGTGGTTTGCGAACGGCCGGATCGCCGACGTGCGCCGGATGGCCGAGGAGGCCAATGCGGACATCGTCGTGTTCGTCGAGACGACAAGACGCATTCGCGACGAACTGCAGCCGCTTGGGGCGATCTATCCTTACCGCTTCGATTGCCTCGGCAGCGGGCGATGCGACATCACGATCTTCGCCCGCTCGCGGCTGACGGCGCCTGCGGTCAAAGCGACGCGCGATCCGGAGCGCTCGCCGCTCGTCGGTCTCGAGACGGAGATTGCGGGCTGTCATCTGATGCTGTTTGCGACGCACATGACGCGGCCGTTTCCCAATCGCCCGTTTTGGGCGCAGGGCGCGCAAGCCGAAGAGATCGGCGACGATCTTGGCGCGTGGTCGGGCGCCAAGCTGCTTCTCGGCGACTTCAACGCGGCGCCTTGGGGGAACGTGGTTCAAACGATCGCTGAGCGCGGCGGGCTGACAGTGTTGACCGGCGCCGGCGGCACGTGGCCCTCAATCCTGCCGCCGCAGATGCGGATTCCGATCGATCACATGATGGCGGGCGAGGGCTTGAGCTTCGTTTCGCGCCGCGTGCTGCCGAAGGTCGGCTCCGACCACTTGCCGGTGCTCGCCGAGATCGCCGTCACCGACCGTTCGCGCTGCTATTAGAGGCGCGCTGTCCGACGCAAGGGAACGCGCACGCCCGGGGCCGGACGTTCGCGCAGGACTTCGCGGCGGAAGCGAAACTGCTCGGCCGGGCGCCCGCCCGCTTTGGTCGAGCGCTTGCCGGTGCGTTCGACGAGACCTGACGTTTCGACGAGGCGGCGGAAGTTCTGCTTGTGCAGGCGGATGCCCGAGATCGCCTCGACCGTGCGCTGCAGCTCGAGCAGCGTGAAGGCCTCGTCCATCAATTCGAAGACGATCGGTCTGTATTTCAGCTTGCCGCGCAACCGGCCCATGCCGGTCGCCAAGATGCGGCGATGGTCGAACTGCATCGCCTCGCCGAACTGCTTCTGGTCGGACGCAGGCGGCGCCGAAGCGGGCAGCGGGCGGCCGTCGCGGCGCGTCTCGAGAACGAGGCCCGCGTCGTACATCAGTTCGTAGCGCTCGAGCACCTTCTCTTCATCCCAATGCAGGCCGTCGAAGCCGAAGCAGAGGCGCGCGCGGTCGTGTCGCAAGTCTTTGTCGGCGAGGCCCGCCCAAGCGTCGAGGCGCGGGCGAATGAGGTCGTCGATGATCGCCGGACGCTCGTTGCGCCAGTCTTCCCATGGGAAGAAGTCGTAGATGTTGCGCCAACTTCCAGATCCGGCGCTGTCCTTCGCTTCGCGCGTTAATGCCAGATAGCCCACGGAAACGACGCGCCTTCCTTCGTCCGCTTCAGGCTCGTGACGGCCGCGGTCGCCGAACGTGTAGAGCTGTTCGACATAGCCCAACGAAACGTGCGTCTGGTCCTTCACAAGGTTGCGTAGGCCGATCTCGAGCGTGCGGTCGTGTTCGGGCTCGAACGGGCCGAAGGGCAGGCCGTCGGGCGCCTGCGTCCGGGCCGCCGGATCGCGGCGCACGACGAGCACGCGCGGCGTCTCCTCGCCGACCGTCACGATGCAGGCATTGAGGCCGATGATGACCGTGTGAGCGGCGGCCCGAATCCCGCGACGCGTCGATGTCTGCGCGTTGCTCATGCGTGAACGGGCAGGGCGAAGAGATGGCCTTCGAAGGCGATACTGGCCGGCCCCATGATGTCGAGCGCCTCGACCATTCGCCCGTTGCGGGCCAACACCATGTCGGCGATGGCGACGATGCGCGCGTTGGGCTGGGCGTGCGCCGCCGCGTTGCGCAGGCGGCGTGCGATGTCGGCTTCGCTGCCCGGTTCGTTGAGCATGCACGCGACCGTGAAGGCCGACGCCGTGGAGCGGCTGATGCCGGCCCAGCAGTGGATCAGCATCGGTTGGCTGCGATCCCATTGCTTCGCAAAGGCGATGAGTTCGCGCACATGCTGTTCGTCCGGCGGGATGTGATCGCCGCGCACGACCGTGACGTCGTGCATGCCGAGTTTCAGGTGGCGATGGCCGGGGATTTCGTCAGGCGTCGGCATGTGATCGGCGGGATCGAGCAGCGTCACCAAATGGGACGGGCGCAGGCGGCGCGCCGCTTCCGGAACTTGGCTTTTCGGGCAGACATAGATGGCAGGCATCGCGTTCCCCCTGTCAGCGACGATGGCTTGCGGTCGGCAACAATGCCTTGAAACGCTCAAGATAGCGCTTCTGTGCCGTTGCTGTCGCGAGCGGCGTCAGCTCGATCGGCGAAACGCCCCGTGGCGAGCCGAACAGTTCCAGCGCTTCCTCCGGCGCGAATCCAGCCAACTGCGTCGCTTCGAAGAAAGCGGAGGTTCTGTCAGCGCGTTTGATGAGTTGGGTCGTGTCGTTGGGCAAGTGGGCCGGCAGGCCAAAGCGCACGTGGATTGCCGCGAGCAGTTTGTTTTCCAGCGACTTGTAGTCGAGGCCGACGGCCGCCTTGAAGGGACTGATCAGGTCGCCGACCACGTATTCCGGCGCGTCATGAAGCAAGGCGGCCAAGCGCCAGCGCTGCGCGATGCCGGGCTTGAGTTGCGCCACGATATCTTCGACGAGCATGCAGTGTTGCGCGACGGAGAAGGCATGGTCGCCGTAGGTCTGACCGTTCCAGCGCGCGACGCGGGCGAGACCGTGCGCGATGTCTTCGATCTCGATGTCGAACGGCGAGGGATCGAGCAGGTCGAGGCGGCGCCCGGACAACATGCGTTGCCAGGCTCTCGGCTGAACCGCCTTCTGCACTCTTGCCATCGATCCCAGGACCCTCTGCGGTGGAGTTGTTGACCTTAAGTGCTTGATTCAAGTCAAGGTCCGGATAGGCTACGGGCCCTACAGATTTCGTACGCGACAAGGAGGGCCGCATGGCCTACCGCAAGATACTGGTGCCGTTGACGGGAAGCGAGCGCGACGCGCACGTGCTGCAAGCTGCCTTCGACGTCGCAAAGGCGTTCGGAAGCCACGTTGCGAGCGTTTTCGTACGGCCCGACCCGAGCGAGGTTCTTCCTTATTTGGGCGAGGGGATCTCCGCAGGCGTCATCCAGGAGATCATGGACGCCGCGCGTGAGGCATCGAACCGCGCGGCGGCAACCGCACGCGCTTCACTCGACCAAGCCGCCAAGACGGCGGGTGCGCCGGTGCACGAACCGCCGCAGGCGGGCATGGGCGCTTCCTTCCACGTGCGTGAGGGCCTTGCCGAAGAAGTCGTCGCCGAGGAAGCACGGCTTTCGGATCTCGTGATCTTCGACATGCCCGCCGAGTCGAAGGATGTTTCCCTGCGCGTGACTCTGGAGTCGGCGCTCTTGAATGGGCGCAAGCCTCTGCTTCTCGTGCCGGCGAAGACGGGCAAAATCGTCGGCGCGAAGATCGCCGTCGGTTGGGACGGCGGCGCGACCGCCGCGCACGCCATCTCCGCCGCGATCCCGATGCTGAGCCGGGCGGAAGGCATCGAGATCATGAACGTGACCACGGGTCCCATCGATACGGTGCAGATGGACCGATTGCGCGACTATCTCAGGCTCCACGGTCTGGCGGCGGTCGAGCACGGGATCAATCCGGGCGGCCAGGGCACGGCGGACACGCTGCTCGACGCGGCGGCGCGGTCGGGTGCGGGCCTCCTCGTCATCGGCGGCTATGGTCACAGCCGGCTCAGAGAGCTTGTGCTCGGCGGCGTGACGCGGCATGTCTTCGCCAACGTCACCATGCCGATCTTTATGGCGCACTG
Source organism: Alphaproteobacteria bacterium (assembly GCA_003246795.1). Classification (GTDB taxonomy): domain Bacteria; phylum Pseudomonadota; class Alphaproteobacteria; order Micropepsales; family Micropepsaceae; genus SZUA-430. Next base: position 9,139 of record QKCS01000370.1, on the reverse strand, counting down.
AGGAGGACATCCATGCCGTTGTTCCGGGTTCGACTGGAGCTCGCACGTTCGAAGGAACATCCCAACGGGAGTTCCAACCACGGCTATGAGTTCGTCGCGCCGCTCGACGCCGAGGGGCACTTGAGCACGGACGAGTGGAAGCAGAACAAGGCGAAATGCACCGTGCGCCGCTTTACGGCGGGTGCGGACGACGAGAATGGGCTCTTGATCGACGTCGGGCGCGGCTGGCACTTCGACTATGACGCCCATGACAGCGACGACGACGAGCCACTGTTCAAGCTCGATCGCCATATCATCAAACAGGGCGAGTACCTGTCGATCACCGAGCACGACGGCGTGATGCGCACGTTCAAGATCGTCAGCGTGCGTTCGGTCTGATCAGGTTAGTGTAGCTTCCGTACGATGACGCTGCCGGCCGAATAGCCGGCGCCGAAGGAGCAGATGACGCCGAGGTCGTCCTTCTTCAGGTCGTCGCTGTATTTGTGGAAGGCGATGATCGAGCCCGCCGAACTCGTGTTGGCGTAAGTGTCGAGGATCACCGGCGACTCGCCCGGCTTCGGATCACGGCCCAAGACCTTCCGGGCGATGAAGTCGTTCATGTTGATGTTGGCTTGATGCAGCCATAGGCGCGCGAGGTGCTCGGGCGCGATCTTCTCGTCGGCCAAGTGGCCGACGATCAGTTCGGACACCATCGGCACGACCTCTTTGAAGACCTTGCGGCCTTCCTGGACGAAGAGCTTGTCGGGCTTGCCGACGCCTTCGGGCGCCGCACGGTTCAGGAAGCCGAAATTGTTGCGGATGTTGTTCGAGAACTGGGTCTTGAGCCGCGTGCCGAGAACTTCCCAGGCGTGCCGGCCGTTGGCGCGTTCGGCTGGTTCGAGGACGATTGCGGTTGCGACGTCGCCGAAAATGAAGTGGCTGTCGCGGTCGCGGAAGTTCAAATGGCCCGAACAGATTTCCGGGTTGACGACCAACGCCGCCTTGGCGTTGCCAGCGCGGATCATGTCGGCTGCCGCTTGCAGGCCGAAGGTCGCCGACGAGCAGGCGACGTTCATGTCGAAGGCGAAGCCCGGGCAACCCAGCGCGTTCTGCACCTCGATCGCGATGGCGGGGTAGGCGCGTTGCAGGTTCGAGCAGGCAACCAGCACGCAGTCAATGTCGGCGGGTTTGCGGTCCGCGCGCTCTAGCGCTTCCTTGGCGGCGGTCACGCCCATTTCGGCGAGGATGGAGAGCTGTTCGTTCGTTCGTTCCGGGATGCGAGGGCACATCACGTCGGGATCGAGGATGTGATCCTTCTCGACGACGTAACGGGCCTTGATGCCGGACGCCTTGAGGACGAAATCCACGCTCGATTCCTGCAAGGGCTGAACCTTGCCCGCGGCGATTTCGGTCGCGTGCTGAGCGTTGAATTTCTTGACGAAGGCGTTGAAGGCGGCGACCAGTTCTTCGTTGCTGATGGAAAAGGGCGGCGTATAGAGGCCGGTGCCGCTGATTGCGATGGCCGACACGGTTAATCCTCGCTCACGGACTTCGTTCTTGGTCTGGGCGTGTTTATCCCATTGCGCGGGCCTTCGCATCCCCCCAATGTCCGCCTCGTTGTGCAGTTGCGATAGCGATGACGGAGCGAAACAAAGCGCTGGTTCTCTTCTCCGGCGGGCAAGATTCGGCAACGTGTTTGGCCTGGGCGCTGGACGCGTTCGATTCTGTCGAAACCGTCGGGTTCGCTTACGGGCAGCGGCACGCCGTGGAACTCGATGTCCGTACGCGATTCGTCGACGGCCTTCGGCAACGGTTTCCGCAGTGGGCGGCGAAGCGCGGCGAAGACCATGTCGTCGATCTATAGGTGATCAAGGCGCTGGGCAAGACGGCGTTGACCGGCGACGTCGAGATTGCGATGGGGAAGGACGGGCTGCCGACGACGTTCGTGCCGGGACGCAACATCTTCTTCTTCACGTCGGCTGCGGCGATCGCGTATCGGCGCGGGATCAAGCATCTCGTGGGCGGGATGTGCGAGACGGACTATTCCGGTTATCCGGATTGCCGTGACGACACGCTGAAGAGTTTGCAGGTGAGTTTGAACTTGGGGCTCGACGCGCGCTTCATCATCGACACCCCGCTTATGTGGCGCGACAAGGCGGCGACATGGGCGCTGGCCGAAGCGTTGGGCGGCGCCGCGCTCGTCGACTTGATCGTCGAAGAGACACATTCGTGCTACCGCGGCGATCGGGCGACGCGGCACGATTGGGGCTATGGCTGTGCCGCGTGCCCAGCTTGCAAGCTGCGGGCGAACGGCTGGGCCCGCTACAAGGCCGCCCGCCCGTGACCTACGCCGTCAAAGAAATCTTCTACACGCTGCAAGGCGAGGGGATGCACGCCGGGCGTCCGGCCGTTTTCTGTCGCTTCGCCGGCTGCAATCTGTGGTCGGGACGCGAGGAAGACCGTGCGGATGCCATCTGCACGTTCTGCGACACCGCGTTCGTGGGAACCGACGGCGAAGGCGGCGGCAAGTTCGAACGCGCCGACGATCTGGCAAGGGCGATTGCGGGGCGGTGGCCCGCGAACGGCGATGGCGCCAAGTGCTACGTCGTCTTCACCGGCGGCGAACCGCTGCTGCAACTCGACGAGCCGCTCATCATCGCGGTGCACGCCCAAGGGTTCGAGATTGCGGTCGAAACGAACGGCACGATCAAGGCGCCGGCCGGCATCGATTGGATTTGCGTGAGTCCGAAGGTCGGCGCGCCGCTCGTCCAGACGAAAGGCGACGAGTTGAAACTCGTCTATCCGCAGGACGGTGCCGAGCCCGAGCAATTTCAATCGCTCGCGTTCGATCATTTCTTGCTTCAGCCGATGTGGGGCGAGCGGACGCAAGAGAATATGCGCGCAGCCGCTCGCTATTGCATGGAACATCCGCGCTGGCGCTTGAGCGTGCAGACGCACAAATGGATCGGGATCCCGTAGGTTCAAGCCTGCCCGATGTCCTTCCAGTCATGAATCAGCGCGAGCGATGCGCGATCGGACACGAAGTAGTTGCCGCCCGTCGTTCCTGGTTGTTCGAGCGTCCGGCTGATCGGTTGTCTGAGAAGGTGGCAGAGGAGCAGCGTGGCGACGCCGCCATGCGAAGACGATGCCGATGTCCCCGCCGGTCGCTTCGTCGCGTGCGATGCTTGTTGCGCAGGCGACGATCCGCGCCTGGGCGTCCGCCGCCCTTTCCCAGCCCCGAACGCTTTCGTTCGGGCGAGCGAAGAACGCATCCGCCGTCGCGCGGAATTCCTCAGGTGGCAGCCGGTGGCGGAGCGGTCGTTTTCATGCAGCGCCGGGCGGACCTGCACGGTGAGGCCATTGCGCGCCGCCAGGATCTCACCGCCGTCCATCGCTTTTCGTTCGTTGCTGGCATAAACGCCGGTGATGCTGCGCACGAACGGAAGGTCGCAGAAGCTTGTCATGCGCGTGCGACCGCGCGGCGACAGACGCCATTCCGGCGCCGGGACGGCCGGGTCCACGACGACATCGGGGTGGGTGATGAAATAGACGACCGGCACGTGTTAACCCTGAGCCGCTTTGTTCGGCAGCATATCACTTGACCGAGCGCGCGGGAGACGCTCTCTCAACTCCGATGTTTCAGATTCAAAAAGAGTTTCGCTTCGACGCCGCGCACTTTCTGCCGACGGCGCCCAAAGGCCATCCCAATGCGCGAATGCACGGGCATTCGTTCACGGTCGCCGTCACGCTCGAGGGCGAGCCCCATCTCGAGAAGGGGTGGATTCGCAGCTTCGCCGAGATCGAGGACGCGGTTGCCGATTTGCGCGCGCGGCTCGACCATCACCTGTTGAACGAGATCGAGGGGCTGGAGTTGCCGACGCTCGAACGGCTCGCACGCTACATCTTCGACGACCTCAAAGGCGCGTTGCCCGAGATTTCCGTCGTCACTGTCAGGCGCGACTCCTTGGGCGAGTCTTGCACCTATCGGGGCGCGTGATGGCGAAGGACAAACTAACCCAGCTTGGGCAGGCGGCGGCGCTTCCCGCTTCGCCGGACGAGGCGAAGCTCGAACGCGTGTCGAATCCGCACACGGACAACGACTATCTCGTTCGCTTCACCGCGCCGGAGTTCACGACGCTGTGCCCGGTGACGGGGCAGCCCGATTTCGCGCATCTCGTGATCGACTACGCGCCGGCGGAGTGGATCGTCGAGTCGAAGTCGTTGAAGCTGTTCCTGGGGGCGTTCCGCAATCACGCCGGGTTCCACGAGGATTGCACGCTCATGATCGGCAAGCGCGTCGTGGAAGCCATTCAACCGAAGTGGTTGCGGATCGGCGGCTATTGGTATCCACGCGGCGGCATACCGATCGACGTCTTCTGGCAGACGGGTAAAGTCCCGGTCGGCCTTTGGGTGCCTGACCAGGGCGTTGCGCCTTATCGCGGGAGAGGCTGATGGCGGCGACGCTCGAATTCTGGTTCGAATTCGCGAGCACCTATTCCTACCCGGCGGCGCATGCGGTCGAGGCGGCCGCGAAGGCGCGCGGGGTGGAGGTGAAGTGGCGGTCGTTTCTGCTCGGGCCGATCTTCGCGGCGCAAGGATGGAACGACTCGCCCTTCAACATCTACCCCGCGAAGGGCGTCTATATGTGGCGCGATCTGGCGCGGTTGTGCGGGGCGCAGGGTCTGCCGCTCGAGAAACCGTCGCAGTTTCCGCGCGGCAGCGTGCTGGCAGCGCGTGTGGTGTGTCGCTTTGCGGGCGAGGCGTGGATTCCGGCGTTCGTGCGGCAGGTCTATTCGGCCAATTTTGCACGCGACCTCGACATCTCGTCGCCGTTCGTCATCGGCGAAATTCTGTCGTCGGTGGGTCAGGTGCCGGCGGAGATCATGAAGGCCGCGCAAGCGCAAGAGGCGAAGGATGCGTTTCGCGCGCAAGCCGACAAGGCCGTCGCGCTCGGCATCATCGGTGCGCCGTCCTACGTCGTCGACGGCGAAGTATTCTGGGGCGGCGATCGCCTGGAAGCTGCGCTCGACTGGGCCGAAGGAAAGCGCACGCTCGCGACAGCCTAACGCCTTCGCGCCAACTTCGCGCATTCTTTGTGGCGGAAGCAGGCGGCCGTGTGGTCGTTGACCATGCCGACCGCTTGCGCGAAGGCGTAGACGATTGTCGGGCCGCAGAAGGTGAAGCCGCGCTTCTTCAAGTCCTTTGAAAGTGCCTGGCTCATCGGCGTTTCGGCAGGGACCTGTTTCATCGTCGGCCATTTGTTTTGGACGGGTTTGCCGTCGACGAATTTCCAGATGTAGTCGGAGAAGCCGCCGGGCTCCTTTTCCATGATGTCGAGATAGGTGCGGGCGTTCTTGATCGTGCCTTCGATCTTGCCGCGATGGCGGATAATGCCTTCGTCCTTCAGCAGCTTTGCGATCTTGGCTTCGGTGTAACGTGCGATCTTTTGCGGTTCGAAGCCGTCGAAGGCGCGGCGAAAGTTGTCACGCTTGCGCAGGATGGTGATCCAGCTCAAGCCTGCCTGGAATCCATCGAGCACAAGCTTCTCGTAAAGTGCGCGGTCGTCGTATTCCGGGACGCCCCATTCCTTGTCGTGATAGGCGACGTAGAGCGGGTCCTCTCCGGGCCAGCCGCAGCGCTCTTTCTTGGCCATCAGCGGCGTTTGCCGGTTTTCTTGGCAGGCTTTTTCGCTTTTTTCACCGCGGCCGCCTTCTTCGTCTTCTTGGCGGGCGCCGCGGGCGCGACGATCACGGCCTCGATCTTGTTGCCGTCGATATCGCGGCAAAAGCTGCCGTAGTAAGTCGGGCCGTAATCGGGGCGCGGGCCGGGCGCGCCTTCGTCCGTTCCGCCGCCAGCGAGTGCTGCGGCATGGAATTTGTTCACGGCCGCCTTGGTCGCCGCGGCAAAGCTGATGTGCACGCCGTTGCCGACCGTTGCGGGTCTTCCGTCCGCGGGAAGCTGAACCCAGAACTCGGGAAATTTGTCGCCGTAGGCGACCGCGTACGGCATGAACTCCATGACGCGTTTGAAGCCCAGCGGCTTCAGGACCTTGTCGTAGAAGGTGGCCGCCTTGGCGACGTCTTTCACGCCGACCGAAACGTGATGCAGCATCATGTCGATTGTTCTCCGAGGCTCAGCGGATAAGGCGGCCGGCCGATGCGGACGGTGCGACCGTCGGCCGTCGCCTCTTCAGCGTTGCCCAGGCGGTCAAGCCGCACAAGTGCGATTCCACGGTTCGCGACGCTGCCGCGCATTTCGCCCACGTCGCTGTTGCCAATTTTCAGGCTCGTGCCGGGCGGCGGGAGAGCGGATGCGGCCTCGACAGGAAGCATCCGGCGGCGGGCCGTGGCGCGGTGCTTCATGCGCGCGGTCAACTCTTGGCCGATATAGCAGCCCTTGTCGAAATCGACGCCGTGCAATTCCTCGAAATTGCAGTCGAGGGGAAACAGCGTTTCCGGCGGGATGTCGGTCGCCGCGTCGGGCACGCCGAGTGCGATCCTTTGTGTGTCGTACGCGGCTTTGTCGTGCTGTTCGAAACCCTTCGTCTGAAGATATCCGACGTCGTTTGCGGGAATGATCGCCCGCAGGCCCAGATCGCGGCAGCGCGGGTCCTCGAAGGTCGCGGCTGATGCGACCGCGGGCGACTCGGAAAGCGAAAAGACGGCAAGTTCGCTGGAGCGGTCGGCGAGCGTCACCTTTGCGCGCAGCTTGTACTTCTTGAGGCGCGACGTGAGATCGGCAGCGTGGACTGCGACACAATCGAGCCAGAAACCGCCTTCGGGAGCGGCCACCACGAAGAAATCGTAGATGATCTTGCCCTGGGGTGTCAGCAGCGCCGCATAGACGGCGCGCCCTCTCTCGACGCGCGCGACGTCGTTGGTGATCAGACCCTGCAGGAAGCTTGCGGCGTCGGGTCCTGAGACTTCGACGACGCCGCGGTCGGTCAAGCGTGTGGCGTGGGCGGACATGGCTTTGCGAGAAGTAGGGTGCGCGCCTTCGTGTTGGCAAGGGTCGCGACGGCGGAAGAACCGTTGGTATTGCCATATCCCGTCTGCTATCGCATCGGCACGAAAATCCTCACCAAGTGAGCGGGCATGAGCGGACACTTCGATCTGGTCTTGACGGGCGGCAGGATCGTCACGCCGTGGGGCACGGGGACCGGCGATATCGGCGTGCGTGCTGGGCGGATTGCGGCGATCGGATCGTTGTCGTCGGTAAAGGCCGTGACCGTTCGCGACGTACGCGGACTCCACGTCCTTCCGGGCGCGATCGACAGCCAGGTTCATTTTCGCGAACCGGGGCAGCCGCAGAAGGAGGACCTTGAAACGGGGAGCCTTGCCGCCATTCTGGGTGGGGTCACGTCGGTGTTCGAGATGCCGAACACCGCGCCGCCGACGACGAGCGCCGACGCATTGAACGACAAGCTGGCGCGGGCGCGCGGGCGGATGCGGTGCGACCACGCGTTCTATGTCGGCGCGACGCCGGAGAACGCGGAGGCGCTCGGCGATATCGAACGGCTGCCGGGCGCGGCGGGTGTCAAGATGTTCATGGGATCGTCGACCGGCACGCTTCTCGTGGCCGACGACGAACATATCGCGCGTGTGCTGAAGCATGGGCGGCGGCGCGTCGCGGTTCACGCGGAAGACGAAGCGCGGCTCAACGCGCGGAAGGATCTGCGCGTCAAAGGTGATCCGCGCTCGCATCCCGTTTGGCGCGATGCCGAAGCCGCACTCCTGGCGACGAAACGGCTCGTTGCGCTGGCGCGGCGCGCAGCGCGGCGCGTGCATGTGCTGCACGTCTCGACCGGCGACGAGATGGCGTTCCTGCGCGATCACAAGGATATCGCCACGGTCGAGACGACGCCGAACCACCTGACGCTGGTCGCCCCCGATTGCTACGAGCGGCTCGGGACTTACGCGCAGATGAACCCGCCGGTGCGTGACGCGGCGCATCGGGAGGCGATCTGGCAGGCGGTGCGCGAAGGCGTCGTCGATGTCTTGGGCTCCGACCACGCGCCGCACACGCGCGAGGAGAAGGACAAAGGCTATCCCGACACGCCGTCGGGCATGCCGGGCGTGCAAACCCTGGTGCCGGTCATGCTCGATCACGTGAACGCGGGACGGCTTTCGCTCGAGCGGTTCGTCGATCTGACGGCGCACGGGCCGCAGCGCATCTTCGGATTGGCGACGAAGGGGCGGATCGCGGTCGGGTTCGATGCCGACTTCACGATCGTCGACATGAAGGCCAAGCGGAAGATCGAGAACAAGTGGATCCGGAGCAAGTGCGGCTGGACGCCGCTCGACGGCGTGACGGTGACGGGCTTTCCGGTCGGCGCGATCCTACGTGGTGAAGTTGCGATGTGGGACGGCGCGGTCCAGGGGACGCCGCGCGGCGCGCCGTTGACGTTCCTGGAAACGATGCAGCCTAGTGGAGGCTGATTTCCGTTCCCACGTAGCGCATGTCGAGCGGCGAGAGGATGCCGCATGAGGCGACACGCACGGAATGCAAACGCCCGTCGAGGTTCGATTCCCAGAACTTCAGGAATTTGTTCAGCACCGGATAGCGCGGCGCCAAGTCAAGTTCTTGCCAAACGAAGGTCTGGAGAAGTTTCGGGTGATCGGGCATGTGGTAGAGGATTTCCGCCGTCGTGAGGCGGTACCCTTTGAGCATCAAATTCAACTGGCCCAACTGTCACTCCCGCGCATGAGAACACCAAACGCGCCGCGTTCCCCTTTCGGTTCCGCGGTAGTACGGACGACCGCACGATCATCAGTGTGCGACGCATCCGTAAACGAATGGTAGGCATGGGTTTTCCGCGCTGTCGAGGTGGCGACGGCGATCGACGCTTGAAACGCTTGACGTTCATCACGAATTGCGGTGCGGTCGCCACAGTTTCTTTCTAGCGCTCACCATCATCGAGTGCCAACAACAGGTCGATCAATGTCCGACAAGTTCCGCTGCATCCTGGTAACCAAATCCGAAGCCGGCCAGAAGGCGGCACTCAGCGAGATGAGCGACAGCGATCTCATGGATGGCGACGTTACCGTCGCGGTGTCGCATTCGACGCTGAACTACAAGGACGGACTTGTCGTGACAGGCAGCGCGCCGGTCGTGCGGAAGTTTCCGCTGATTGCCGGCATCGACTTTGCGGGCAAGGTCG
>QKCS01000078.1 GCA_003246795.1 Alphaproteobacteria bacterium | reverse complement strand
AAACTTCTCTCTCCTTAGCGCCGCGGGGGGGGGAGAGACTTTATGAACCTTCTCCGGATCATGCGCCCACACGTGCACGCGCGGCACTGCTCCGCCGCGTGCGTCCCGCCGCATCCGCGCGCGTCCGCCGAGCGCGTGCAGGGCAAGTGTCGGGACGCCTGCGCGGGTGGTCACGCCCCGATGTCGTCGGGGCCGGAGAAACGGCTGAAAATCGGCGCGCCTTGCACCTTCTCTTAACGACAAGCACAGGATTGGCCCCGCGGAACGGCCGGAATTGCCGGCATTTTAGGCGCATTTTAAAGGCCGTGGCGCACCCTGGCGGCGGTTCGGTCTTCCTGCGTCAGGACGGCGACATGCGCTACACGCTTCTTCTGATCGCCGCTGCGGCGTTGCCGTTGGCCTGGGGGAACTCGGAGGCCGAGCGCGCGGCGCCAACGAGCGCCGGTGAAGCCCAATACGCGCTCGACATTCTCTACCGCCAAAAAATCCAGCCGCGCCCGATCCGGGTGTGGCCTGAGAGGTTTCGCCGCGCGCAGGAGCACGTGCCCGGACGGGCATTGCGCTTCGATCCGGTTCCCTCGCCCGCTCGGTCGAGCGTCGGGCCGGTGCGGTCGAGCGTCGGCATGCCGGTCGTGCCCTCGTAGCCAGCACAGCCTAGCCAATTTCCTGGGCGCGGCTTTTGGCCGTTCGGTCGGTCGTGTTCTCCCTCGATCGGCGTGCACGCGCGCACGACCCCTTGCACGCATGCACGGCGGTGCGAGAGGATACGGATCGACCCTGATTTCGACGCGACAATCACGAATCCACGATGTGCGGACAACCGCCAAGTGCACTTCTCGATGATCGTCCACAGTGGGATCAAGCGTCACCGCATGGGGCGTCGGGCGGACCGCGTCACCTCAGGTTGGCGAGGCGTGATTGATGACTGACGATGTACTTCTCGGGACGGCTATCGCTAGAGCAATCATGGTATTGCTCATTGCGTGGTTTGTCGGTTGGACCATTACGCTCGTAAGAACGAATTCTCAACCGAACGGAGCGTGGCTGTTCCGTTGGTTCGCTATGGGATTTTCTGTGGCGGTCGCCACAATTGCCACCCTCTCCCTTTCAGACCAGCTGCTCCGATCGTTTGATCTTCGATGAAGCGCGCGGACTTCATGCTCAAGCAGCGACCCTAGGTGGCCGGGTCAAGCCCGGCCATGACGGCGATGTTGCGGCCGTGACAATGGACGAAGGATCACGCGTCGATGTCGTCGCCGCTGAGGGCGAAGGGGCCGCCGGCGCCTCTTGTGACGGGGCCCAAGAGGCCTTCGGTTTGCGGCAGGAGCTGTTCGGCGAAGAATTGGGCGACGGCGATGCGCGTTGCGAGGAACGTGCGGTCGGGGTCGCCGTTCGTCAGGCGGGCGTGGGCGGTGCGGGCGCCGAGGGCGAGGAAGTGCGCGCCGGCGAGCGTGCCCATTAGGCGCAAGTACGGCGCGGCGCCGGGGAGCGCCTCGTTCGGCGACGTGCGCATCATGTTCTGGAGCCACGCGGTCGCGGCTTCGGCGGCGTTGAGGGCGCGCGTCAGTTCTTTGGCGATCGCGTTCAGCTGCACTTGCGCCGCGCCTTCGCACCCCGCGGCGTTGTCGCGCACCTCGGCGAGGAAGCGCTTCACCGTCTCGCCGCCTTCGAGCGCGAGTTTGCGGCCGATGAGGTCGATCGCCTGGATGCCGTTGGTGCCTTCGTAGATCGGCAGAATGCGCGCATCGCGGTAGTGCTGCGCCGCGCCCGTTTCCTCGATGAAGCCCATGCCGCCGTGCACCTGCACGCCCAATGACGCCGCCTCGACGCCCATGTCGGTGCACCAGCCTTTGGAGAGCGGCGTCAGCAATTCCTCGCGCGCCTTCGCGGCCGCGCGGACGGCTTCCGTCTCGCCGTGACGCGCTTCGTCGATCGCGACGGCGTTGGCGAGGCAGACGGCCCTGCCCGCCTCGGCGATCGCCTTTTGCGTGAGCAGCATGCGCCGCACGTCGGCGTGGAACACGATGGGCATCATCTCCGTCGTTTCGTGCTGCAGCCCGAAGGGTTTGCCCTGGCGGCGTTCCCTGGCGAAGGCGAGCGCTTGCTGGAAACTGCGTTCGGCGATCGCGACGCCTTGGACGCCGACATTGAGGCGTGCGGCGTTCATCATCGTGAACATCGCCGACATGCCCTTGTTCTCGCGCCCGATAAGGAAACCGGTCGCGCCGCCGTCGTCGCCGAAGGACATGACGCAGGTGGGCGAGCCGTGGATGCCGAGCTTGTGTTCGAGGCCGACGCAGCGCAGATCGTTATGCGGCCCCAGCGTGCCATCGTCCTTCACCAGGAACTTCGGCACGAGGAAGAGCGAGATGCCGCGCGTGCCGGGCGGCGCGTCGGGCAAACGCGCGAGCGCCAGGTGAATGATGTTCTCCGCCGCATCGTGTTCGCCCCAGGTGATGAAGATCTTCGTGCCGGTGATCTTGTAGGCGCCGTCGTCCGCCCTCACCGCTTTCGACTTCAGCGCGCCGACGTCGGAGCCGGCGCCGGGCTCGGTCAGATTCATCGTGCCGGTCCATTCGCCCGAAATCAGCTTCGGCAGGTATTTGCGCTTCTGCTCGTCCGTGCCGTGGGCGGTGAGCGCTTCGATCGCGCCTTGGCTCAAGATCGGACAAAGACCGAAGGCCATGTTCGCCGACTGCCACATTTCCTGAACGGCGATGCCGACGGCATGCGGCAATCCCTGACCGCCGTACTCGGTCACACCAGTGATACCGTTCCATCCGCCTTCGACGAAACCTTTGTAGGCCTCGGCGAATCCCTTCGGCAGCGTGACCTTGCCGTTTGCGAGCTTGGAACCCTCGCGATCGCCGGTTGCGTTCAGCGGCGCCAGCACTTCCGCGGCGAAACGTCCGGCCTCTTCCAGCACGGCGTCGACAAGATCGTCGCTCAGTTCCGCGAAGGCGGCGTTGCCGTAAAGGCGTGACAATCCTGCGATAGAGTCGAGCGTAAATCGCAACTGCTTCACAGGGGCGTGATAGGTCATCCGTTCGCTTCCCTTGGACAGGGACCATCGGTTTAGCCGATGGTGGCGCAAGTTGCCACGCGACCTTAAGCAGAGGATCATCATGCGCTCCATCTTGACCCCGCTTCTCATCGCCGCAGCCGCGGCCATCGGCGCCGTTCCGGCGCTCACCGACGTGTCGCAGAACCCGTTGCGCGCGCCCACGGGCAAATACACGCTCGACCCGAACCACACGCTGGTCACGTTCTGCATCAAGCACATGGGCGTTTCGACCTATTGCGCGCGGTTCAACGCGACCTCGGGCGAGGCGGTGTTCAACGGCTCGCAGCCGGAGAAGAGTTCGGTGAAGGCGGTGATCGACACGGCGAGCATCGACACGACGAACGACAAGCTGGACGACGAACTGCGCACCAACTTCTTCGAGACCGCGAAGTTTCCGACGGCGACGTTCGCGTCGACCGCGATCAAGGTCACGGGCAAGACCACGGCCGACATCACCGGCAACCTGACGCTCCACGGCGTGACCAAGCCCGTGACGCTGAAAACCACGTTCAACGGCGGGCGCGAACATCCGCTGAGCAACGCCTACATGCTGGGGTTCGGCGCCACGACGACCTTGAAGCACGCGGACTTCTCGTTTCCCGACGTTGCGTGGGGCGTGTTCGTGGGCGACGACGTGAGCCTTTCGATCGCCGTCGAGATGCGGGCGAACCAGTAGGGGAACATACGTGACGGAACAAACGGCCAAGCGCTACGGCGCGGTGGCGATGACGCTGCACTGGGTCATCGCGACGGCGATTGTCGGGATGATCGTCGTGGGCAAGTACATGCACAATCTGCCCGACACGAACCCGGACAAGTTCGCCCTCTATCAACTGCACAAGTCGTTCGGCATCACGATCTTCGTGCTGACGCTTGCGCGCATCGGCTGGCGGCTCGGCCATCCGGTCCCGCCGCTGCCGGTGGGGATGGCGACGTGGGAGCGGTGGGCCGCGCACGGCATGCACTTCGTGCTCTACGCGGCGATGCTGGGCATGCCGCTCAGCGGGTGGCTGCGCGTGTCGACCGACCGACTCGGGATTCCGACGCTGTTCTTCGGCCTCTTCGAGGTGCCGGCCTTTCCACTCGTGAGCGACACGCTCACGATGTGGCTGCACGATCTGCACGAGCTCGGCGGGAACCTGCTCATCCCGCTTCTCGTGCTGCACGTCGCAGCGGCGCTGAAGCACCATTTCTGGGACCGCGACGACGTGCTGAAGCGAATGCTGCCGTTCACGCGGGTCGACTGACACGACTGAGAAGCGCGGGGGCGTTCCTTCCCTTTGCAACGAGGTACTCGATTTTCTTCTTGCCTCTTTCGCCGTTCTCTGGCTCACCTCGGCCGCGTTTGCCGCGCCGCCGCGGTGGCACGTCGATCCGTCGCGCAGCTCGCTGGTCTACACCGTCGTCGTGAACGGACAGACGGTAGTCGGGCGCTTCAGGGCGTTCGGCGCGCTGATCGCGTTCGATCCGAACGACCTCGAACATTCGTCGGTCAAGATCACGATCGACATGACGGAGTCCAAGACGGGCGACGCGACGCGCGACGCAATGCTGCTGAAGCCCGCGTGGTTCAACGTGCTCGACTTTCCGCAGGCCGTCTATCAGGCGACGTCGTTCGTGTCGAAGGGCGGCAACAAATACGAAGCGCGCGGGCAACTGAAGCTGAAAGGCGTGATGAAGGACGTCACCCTGCGCTTCACGCTCGACATCAACGGGGACACGGCAATCGCTACGGGCGAGACGACGCTGACGCGGCGCGCGTTCAACGTCGGCGAAGGGCCCGACTTCGAAGGCGGGACGCCCGTGGCGCTTAGCGTTAAGGTCGTGACGAAGGTGACGGCCACGCGCGTGAAGTAAACCTTTCGCACTCTGTCCCGCGCCGCTATCACTTGGCGCATGACGCATGCCTCGACCATCGCCGAAGCGACGCCGGCCTCGATCGCGGCCGCCGCGCAACTGTTGCGCGAAGGGCGGCTCGTCGCGTTTCCGACGGAGACGGTCTACGGGCTCGGCGCGGACGCGACGAACGACACGGCGGTCGCCGGCGTGTTCGCCGCGAAGGGGCGGCCCGAATTCAATCCGCTGATCGTGCATGTCGAGAATACTGAAGCGGCGATGCGGTACGGCACGCTCGATCCGCGCGCGTTGATCCTGGCCGACGCGTTCTGGCCGGGCGCGTTGACCCTCGTCGTGCCGCGCACCAAGAATTGCCCCGTCTCGCTGTTGGCGACAGCCGGGCTCGACACCATCGCGCTCAGGGTGCCGGCGCATCCGGTGGCGCGTGAACTGCTGGCCGCGTTCGGCGGACCTGTCGCCGCACCCAGCGCCAACCGTTCGGGCACCGTTAGCCCGACCACAGCGGATCACGTGGCCGAAAGCCTGGGTGATGCGGTCGCGCTGATCCTCGACGGCGGGCCGACGGCGCACGGTCTCGAATCCACCATCATCGGGTTGACCGAGGGAACGCCGACGTTGCTGCGCCCCGGCGCGATCGCGCGCGACGAGATCGAGGAGATCATCGGCGCGCTCGGCGCGGCGTCGGACAGCGAAGGGGCGCCGCATTCGCCCGGCCGGTTGAAGCGGCACTACGCGACGGCGACGCCGCTTAGGCTCGACGCAACGTCGGTCGCCAGCGACGAGGCGCTGCTCGCGTTCGGGCCGCCGCTCGATGGTGCCGCGCGGACGATGAACTTGAGCCCGTCGGGCGATCTGAAGGAGGCGGCGGCGAATTTGTTCGCGATGCTGCGCGCGCTCGACGCGTGGAACATGCGCGCGATCGCGGTCATGCCGATCCCGCATGACGGGCTCGGCGAGGCGATCAACGACCGCCTTCGCCGCGCGGCCGTCCGGGCGTAGAGTCGTCCGCATGGCCAACGCGAAACCCTCCGCCGACGTTCTCGACCGCCTGAAAGAGGCTGCGGGCGCGGGCGGCTGGTCGGCGGATCAGCGCGAGATCGCGCCGCATCTCGTCGAATGGCGCGAGCGGTGGCGGGGCGCGACGCCGCTTCTGCTCAAACCTTCGAACGTCGGAGCGGTTTCGGCGATCGTGCGCATCTGCGCGGAAACGCGCACGGCGATCGTGCCGCAAGGCGGAAACACGGGGCTCGTCGGCGGACAGATCCCCGCGCCCGACGGATCGCAGGTGCTGCTCTCGCTCGCGCGGCTCGCCGACATCCGCAACGTCGACGCGGGTGCGAACACGATGACGGTGTCGGCGGGCGCGATCCTCGCCAGCGTGCAGGCGGAAGCGGCGCGGCACGAACGGCTGTTTCCCTTGAGCCTCGCCTCGGAAGGATCGGCCACGATGGGCGGGTTGATCTCGACGAACGCGGGCGGCACGGGCGTGCTCGCCTACGGCAACATGCGCGAACTCGTGCTCGGGATCGAAGCGGTGCTGCCCGACGGTGCGGTGTGGAACGGGCTCTCGCGTCTGCGCAAGGACAACACGGGCTACGATCTGAAGCAGCTTTTCATCGGCGCGGAGGGGACGCTCGGCGTCGTCACGGGCGCGGTGTTGAAACTTTTTCCGAAGCCCTACGCGATCGAGACGGCCGTCGCGGCCGTCGACAGCGTCGAGCTTGCGGTCGAGCTGCTGCATTTCGCGCAGGCGCACGCCATGGGCACGGTCACGGCGTTCGAGCTGATGCCGCGGCGCGGCGTCGAGTTCGTGCTGAAGCAC
>QKCS01000206.1 GCA_003246795.1 Alphaproteobacteria bacterium | reverse complement strand
GCCGTCGCGGCCGGCGTGGTGGTGGTGGCGGCTGGCGCCGTCGCGGTGGCGTTCGCTTCCGACTGGGGCCCCGGCCACAAGAAAGGCCGGCACGGCCGCGGCCACGGGGGCCACTACATGAACTTGATCCAATACGACGCCGACAAGGACGGCCGCATCACGCGCGCGGAAATCGACGCCGGAATCGCGGCGAAATTCAAAGCGGCCGACACCAATGCCGACGGCAAGATCGACGCTGCCGAGTTTCAAACGTACAACGACGCCCGTAAGGCCGAGCGCAAGGCGCGCCGCGAAGCATTGCGCGCCAAGATGAAGGCTGAAGGCATCGAAGCGAAGGGCCGCCCGCCGCACGAGCGCGGTCGCGCCGGCTTCGATTCGATGAAGCGCATGGATTGGAACCTCGACGGTGCGATCACGCCGGACGAATTCGGCGGCAAGACGCGCGCGCAGGCGATGCGCGCCGACCGCGACGGCGACGGCACCGTGTTGGTCGCCGACCTCGAGAAGCGCGGCAAAGGTTGGCACGGGCGGCGTCACCGCCGTGGCGGACGCGCCGCCGAAACGGCGCCTGCGCCCGCGCAAGAATAGCGCCTGAGCGGCGAACGAAACGGCCGGCGGTCGCCTGAGGCGGGCGGCTGCTTCGTGTCTCGTCTGTGGGCAAACAAAATAGCCTGCGTGTTATCCATGTTGGACGCTGGCAATTCCGCATGGATGAGCTAGAAGGGCGAAGGCGCAAAAAAATTGCGGGCCCCCAGTGGTTCGGTTTTACCGGAAGGCGCTGGTGACACCGATCCGACCGAAGACCACCGGAGGTCCCGCTCCCCCCGCCTTGGCGCGTTCAGTGGACGCACTGGGCGGTAGTCCGATTGTGGTAGTTCGCTACTGGCCGTCGCGGGCCGCTTTTCAAGACGGACCGCGAAACGCGGCAAAGACCTAGAGGGGAAACCATCCCTTCAACCGTCGATATGGGATCGTCCGCCCCCCACTACCAGAGGTCAACAGCGTCGCACCTGTTTCAGCCGGGACGTGTCGCGACGGACACCTAGATGTGCCCTTTGCACCGTCCGTGACGCCGAATTGTTGACCGAACAAACGATCGCAAGAATCCAACCTTCCGAATTCAACTCCCGCGCGATTCCGCGGCAGCCGCGTCGTTCTGCGCCGGCGATGCCGGATCGCGCCACGCCACGAACGCCGCGACGCTCTCACCGGCGTCGGGAACGAACGCAACCGTGAGGTCGCTCCAATGTTGTAGGAATTCGTTCCGCGCCATCGCGCGATAACCGTCCTGCGGATCGAGGAAATAGACCTGCCCCTCGTCCGCACCGAGGACGACGACATAGTGATTCACCGTCGGTTCTTGGTCGACGAAGGCCGACACGATCAATCGCGACAGCATAGACGACAGCATGAAGTCGAATATGTCGCGCCGCTCGTACGGCTTGGCGATCGGCGCAATCACCGGCATCCCTTCATCGACGAGACCCAGAACGTAGTCCGGTCCCTCCAAGAGCCGCGACGAGGCGAGTCCCAACCGGTTCGACGCGTCGTAGAGCTCGCCGACCGAATAGCCGAATGCCGGATTCGCCGGCGCCTGCTCCGCCACGATGGCGCCGTTCGCGACGTCCATGCCCCAAAAGCGCCCGACGCTGGTCAGCGCCGCCGCGCCGCAGTCGGCAGCCTTCTCCTGGGCAACGAACTCGACGGGCAGAATCTCCGCGCCCTTATGTGCGGCCGTGAACTTCGAGAACGATTTCTCGCCATGCGCGCATGCGCAAAGGCTGAGCGCACATAACCCGATTGCGAATCCCCTCGACATCATACCTCCCCGCCGGCGGCGTCGCCGGTCACCGACGTGGGAGGGGCGTGCGGCATTACTTGATGGACGAGCCGATGATCGTCGCGACGTTCACTGCCGAGACCAAAACCCGGCAGAGCCCGGCGTCCGCGGCCAACGCGCACCGGTCGATCGACGACATCTGCTCTTCGCCCGCAGTGACGAAGTTGATGCGGTCGGTGTCCTTCTCGCGCAACTCGGCAAGCCGAACCGTCGACCATCGCCTGCCGTCCGAAACGGACGACGTGCCCTGCTCCGTCATGATCGCGGGCGCCAACAACGGGCCCGCGAACGTCAACACAGCCAACGAATAGCTCACCGTGTGCCCCCGCCCCCCACACGAGACCCGCCGATGCTCCGTGCGCTTCGCCTCAGCGTCAACGCGCGGCGTGGCCGATTCCCTTCATGCGTGTCGCGAGCGCAACCAACCCGTGGTGTTTCCGATCGTCCGCACACCGAGCGATTGAACGAACGACGGCGGACGCAGCGTTATGCCGGCACCTTGGTTCCCATCGGCAACGTTCGCACCACTTTGCCGGTGGCTGCGAAAATGGCGTTGGCCACCGCCGGCGCGATAGGCGGCACCCCCGGCTCGCCAACGCCCGTCGGCTTCTCCGTCGACGGCACGATGTGAACCTCGATCTTGGGCATCTCGCTCGCGCGCAGGATCGTGTAGTCGGTGAAGTTCGATTGATCGACCTCGCCCTTGGTGAGCGTCACCGCCTCGTGCAACGCCGCCGACAGGCCATAGCCGATCCCGCCCTCCATCTGCGCCGCGATCACGTCCGGATTGACGGCGACGCCGCAATCGACGGCGCAGACCACGCGGTCGACGGTGAACGTCTTGTCGCGCTTGACCGTGATTTCAGCGACTTCCGCGACGAACGAGTTGAAGGACTCGTGCACCGCCACGCCGCGCGCGCGCCCCTTCTCGAGCGGTGTGCCCCAGCCCGCCTTCTCGGCGGCGAGGTTGAGCACGCCCAAGTGCCGCGGATGCTTGGCCAGGAGCGCCCGGCGGAATTCGACCGGGTCCTTGCCCGCAGCCTTCGCCACTTCGTCCAAGAACACCTCGGTCGCAAATGCCGTGTGCGTGTGCCCAACGGAACGCCACCACAACACCGGGACCCCGGTATCCGCCAAGTGAACGTCCACCGCCAAGTTGGGAATGTCGTACGGCAGGGTCGACGATCCCTCGATCGCCGTGTCGTCCATCTGCCCCTCGGATAGGAACGGCGTGCCCTTCAGGATCGATTGCGTAACGATCCGGTTGGTCCACGCCACCGGATTGCCCTGCGCGTCCACTCCCGCGCTCATGCGGTGCAACGCCATTGGGCGATACGACCCGCCTTTGATGTCGTCCTCGCGCGTGTAGACGAGCTTCACGGGCGCCTTGCCGCCCCAGGCCTTCGCGATGTGCACCGCCTGGTTCACAACGTCGGCGTTCGGCGTTGCGCGGCGACCGAACGAACCGCCGGCATAGAGCGTATTGATCTTCACCTGCTCCGGTTTCAGACCGGCAATCGCAGCCGCAACCGGCTGGTCCATCGACGGGAATTGCGACCCGAGCCATAGCTCGCAACTCGAAGGCGTCAGCAGCACCGTGCAGTTCAACGTCTCGAGCGGCGCATGCGCCAGATACGGAAACGCGAACTCCGCGTTCAGCTTGCGCCGCGCGCCCTTGAGCGCGCCGGCGGCATCGCCGTCGTTGCGCACGGATGTGCCCGCCGTACGCGCGAGCTTCTTGAAGTCGGCCATGATTTCCGCCGATCCGCGGGTTTCCGCCTTCGCGAGGTCCCATTCGACTTTCAGCGCCTCGCGCCCCTTGATCGCCGACCACATGTCTTTGGCGAGCACCGCCACGCCTTGAGGGATCTGCACGACGTCGACGACGCCCGGCAGCTTCTTCGCCGCGCTGGCGTCGAACGATTTCGCCACGCCGCCGAACTTCGGCGGATGCGCGATGACCGCCGTCACCACGTCCTTCGGGTGATGGTCGAGACCGAAGACGGCGCTGCCGTCGGTCTTCGCGGAGGAGTCGCGCCGCGACATCCGTTTTCCGACATAGACGTATTTCGACGGATCCTTGAACGTCAGCGAATCTGGAGCCGGCGGCGGCGCTTTCGCGGCGTCCGCCGCAAGGTCGCCGAAGGTCGCCGATTTCGTTCCGTCGGCCGTGCGGATGACGCCGCTCTCGACGGTGAGGGTCGCCGCGTCCGTTCCGAAGCGCTTGGCCGCCGCGGCAACCAGCATTGCGCGCGCCCCCGCACCCGCGACACGCATCTTCTGATAGCTGTCGGCCATCGCGGTCGAACCGCCCGTGCCTTGCGCGCCGCCGAGCAGCGAATTGCCGTACTTCGACGCGTCCGCCGGCGCATGCTCGATACGGATCTGCCCCCAATCCGCATCCATCTCCTCGGCGACGAGCGTCGACAAGCCTGTCTCTGTACCTTGCCCGAACTCGATGTGTTTGATGAGCACGGTCACCGTGTTGTCCGAACCGACGCGCACGAACCAATTCATCGCAGCGTCGACCGCCTCCTTCGGCCCTTCGGCCGCGGGCGTCGTCGGCTGCGAGTCGCAGCCGATCAAGAAACCCGCCGCGCTCAACGCCGTCACGCTCAAGAACAGCCGCCGCGTGGGCTGACCGAGATACTCGGCAGCCTCGCGCTGCAACCGCGTCG
>QKCS01000227.1 GCA_003246795.1 Alphaproteobacteria bacterium | reverse complement strand
CCCTTGTGCGTCGGCGATGGCGGAGACGCTGTGAAGAACTGAACAAAACACTGTCATCACGTGCGAATTGAGCGAAGCGAACGAAGACCCGGGAGCCAGGAGAGGCGAGCTGGGGTCGAGGCCGAGCCCCTCTCTCCTGGGTCCCGGCTCGCGCTGCGTGCCGCGTGGCGGCGCTCTGCTTGGCCGGGATGATGACAGGATGGGTTGATTTTTTCAGAACCTCGGATGCTCCGTCTGCGCGCACGCTCTGGCAGGCGCGTGTCGGCCAACTTGGCCGCCGCAGCTTGGCGAAGGGGAGGCGTTCGTAGCGCTAATGCTGCGCCCTATGGCATCAGCGCAAATCGATCAACTCGCTGTAACCGGTGCAGCGATTGTGCGACGAATAGGCGCCCGTCTTGCACTTATCGATCATCTGCTGCTGCCGCTTGCGCCCCGCTTCGAGCGATCCCGCAGGCGTGATCGATGCGAGCCCTTTCTTCTGGATCTCGCGCAGGCTGAAGCCGCATGCGTTTCGAAAAGCATTTTCGTATTTGGGCAGTTGGGCGAGCTTTTCGAAAGCGAACGTGTCGCTGAACCCGGCTGCCTTGAGTTCGTCGTAGGACACCCTCACCAGGAACAGATGATGCTGCACCTGGTCGCTGGGCATCGGATACTTGGGACAGCGAGCTTCGAGAGCCTGATAATACTCAGCATATTGGGCCGCGCCCGGCATCGGCTGGCTCACGAGCATGGCTGCAGTGACTCCCAGCAAGATCGATCTTCGCATCTCGCTTCCCCTCCATTCGACATTCAAATGGTCTGTTATTTGACCGCAAATTTGCCTGAACGGGTAAGGTGATCAAGAACTTTTATCAACAGCAGCGTCGAGAATGCGGGGACATCAAGAATGCGGGGACGGTATATCTATTCCCTTGGTAGAAGCTGCCGCGGGGGAATGCGCCTGTGCGTCGGCGAGGGCGGGCGGGCGAGTTGTGAAGAATGAACATAACGCTGTCATCCCGGGCGAAGAGAGCGAAGCGAACGAAGACCCGGGGAGCCGGGGAAAACGAGCCGGGCGACGATGGCTAGGACGCTGAAGCTCTGAACTGCCGCGGACTCTTGCCGGTCCAGCGCTTGAACGCGCGGGAGAAGGCGCTGGGCTCGGAGAAGCCGACCAGGTACGCGGTTTCGTTCACCGACACTTTCTTTCCGTTGAGATAGTGCAGCGCCATCTTATGGCGCAGTTCGTCGAGCAGTTTTTCGAACGTCGTGCCTTCGGCCTTCAGCTTGCGATAGAGCGTCTGGCGGCTGAGGGCCATTTTCTCTGCAATGCGTTCGGCGCTGGGGTCGCCTTTGTGCAGCTCCGGGATCAGCAAGCTCTCGACGTGGGCGCGTACGCTCTTCGCGCTTTGAAGGCTCTTCAGCAGCGCGTTCGCGCGTTCGCTCAGGATGCCGAAGACATAGCGGTTCACCGGCGGCTGCCTGAGCGAGAGGAACGTCTTGTCGAACTTGAGCGCGTTCCATGCCGTGCCGAAGACGACCGGCGCGCCGAACACGCGGTCGTATTCGGCGCGATAGGCGGGCTCTTCGTGCGTGAACTGGACTTCGAGCGGGAACGACATCTTCTCGAAATCCGGATTGCCGGCGAACATCATGCGCGTGTTCCAGACCAGGCGTGCGAACTCCGCTTCGATGATCAGCGGGTCGCTGTTGAAGGTTTGGCTCACGGCCTCCATCCAGAGTCCGTCGTCCCGGCGCGTGATGCGGACCATGGGCGTGTCGGCGCCGGCGTCGCCGTCGAACACCAGGCGCCCGTATCGGTTCAACTGTGTGCCCACGTCGAACGTCGTTTCGCACGCCTCGCAGATCAGCCCGACGATGGAGATATCCTGCATGCGCACGGCTTCGCCGTATTGCAGGGCGACGGCCGGTTCGGCGAGCAGCGTCGCGCCGGCCTCGATCAGGGCGACGTAGCGCGCCAGCGGCACGCGGTTGTCCAAGTCGTCGACGTCGCCTGGCGCAATCCCGGCGCGCTTGAGCAGCTCGTCGCGCGGGGCGCCCTTCGCGACCGCGAAATCCACGAACCCCTTGGCGTAGCCCGCGCCGATCGTCGGGCCTGCTGCCGGCGCCGCCTCACTGAAACGCGAGGACATGTTTTTGAGCGATGCGGTCATGGGTCCCTTGCGATCGGCCGCCTACTGTCGTGCTCGACCGAGGCGACAGTGTGGCGCGTGCGGACGAGGCCGCGTGCAGTCTAGCGCGCGCCGGAGCGCGCCGCACGGTTTTCGCCCGAAGGGAGGAAGCACGCATGTTCAGCCGTCTTTTTCCGCGGCAAGTCGACAACGCCTATCAGGGTTACGCGCTCGCGATTTGGCTGCTTGTGCCGTTGGTCTTGGTGAAGCTTTTGATGGGCTTCAACGTCTCGGGCTTCAATCCGTGGGTCGACAACCGTCATATCGCCCAGTCGGTCGACGGCATTCCGCTCGATACGTACGGCGTCGAGACCGCGTCCATCGTGATGTTCCTGTTCGCGGCGTGGGGCGTCGCGCTGTTGACGCTCAGCCTGCTCGGCGTCGTCGTGCTCATCCGCTATCGGGCGATGATCCCGCTCATGTATCTGCTTTTGTCGATCGAGCAGTTCGGCCGGAAAGCGATCGCCACCATCAGCCCGATTGTCCGCCCCGAGCAGGCAGATGGGCTGTCAGCAGCGGCGCTCATCAACTGGACGCTGATGGCGGCGCTTGTCGTCGGTTTCATGCTCTCGCTCGCCGAACCCGCGCGCCGCATGCGCGAGAGTACGGCGGGCGCTGACCACGCCGCCTGATCGGAGCGTAACGACGTGGACATTTCTTCGCTCGTCTATGTGCATATCACCGCTGGGGCGTTCGCGTTGTTTTCCGGCGGCACGGCGATCTTTTCCCGCAAAGGAGCGTGGCTGCACCGCGCTGCGGGCAATGCGTTCTTCGTTGCGATGATCGTCATGTGCGTTGCAGCCTTGCCCGTTGCGTTCGCGCGGCAACAGGCGATCAACGTCGCCGCCGCGAGCTTCACGCTCTATTTGGTCTCGACCGCCTGGACCGCGGCGGTGCGTCCCGACGGCGTGACCGGCCGGTTCGAAACCTTCGCCGCCCTCGCCGGCGCGTCGATTGCGATCGGTGCGCTCACGTATGGCGCGACCATGGCCAAGTCGTTTGCGCCGGCCTTCTACCTTTTTGGCGCGCTCGCCGCGTTCGGGTCGATTATTGACGTGAGAATGATCTCGCGCGGCGGCGTGTCCGGCGTCGGGCGCATCACGCGACATCTGTGGCGCATGAGCGTGAGCCTGTTCGTCGCGACCGGGTCGTTCTTCTTCGGACAGCAGCAGGTGCTGCCCGACTGGCTGCGAGGGTCGCCGCTTCAGATGGTGCTCGGGCTCGCGCCGCTGGGCCTGCTCGTCTTCTGGCTCGTCGTGGTCGCCTTTACGAAGCGGTTCAGGGCGCCTCAACCAGCCTAGGCGAACTTCGCGGTGATGTGGGCGAAGTAGGCTTCGGCGTCGATGCCCTTGCCGGTCGCGCGTTTGACGAGATCCTCGGTCGCCAAGCGGTCACCGAGATGGTGCACATGTTTGCGGAGCCAGGCGAGCAGGGGCTTGAAGTCGCCGCGCGCGGCGTCGTCGGCCAGGCTGCGGGCGCGTTCGAAGGCTTCGGCGAACTGCGCGGCGTAGAGACTGCCGATCGTGTAGGTCGGAAAGTAGCCGAACATGGCGGACGCCCAGTGGCCGTCTTGCAGGACGCCGTCGCGATCGCTCACGGGAGCGACGCCGATGAGTTTGCGGCTCTTCTCGTTCCATGCGGCGGGCAGGTCTTCGACTTTGAGATCGGCGGCGATCATGGCGATCTCGAGTTCGTAGCGCAGCAGAATGTGCAGATGGTACGACAACTCGTCGGCCTTGGCGCGGATGAGGCTCGGGCTTACGCGGCTCGTTGACCGGAAGAACTTCTCGGCGTCGAAGCCCGCCGTCGCCTCGCCGAACACCGCGCGCATCCTCGGGAAGAAGAACTGCCAGAAGGCGCGGCTGCGGCCCACGTGGTTCTCCCAAAGGCGGGCTTGCGACTCGTGCAGACCCATCGAGGGGGACTGCGCCAGCAGCGTGCCGCTGTCTTCGGGCAAAAAACCCTGGTCGTAGAGGCCGTGACCGCCTTCGTGCAGCGTGGTCAGGATCGCCGCCGATAGATCGTCGTCGCTCGTGCGCAACGCCATGCGCACGTCGTCGAAGCCCAAGGCCGTCGTGCCCGGATGCGTGGCGCGGTCGAGGTGACCGCGTTCGAAGTCGAAGCCGATCTGCGTCAGAAGCTCGCGGATGAGCGCCCAGACCTTCGCTTCCGGAAACTTGCGTGTGCGCATCAGCTTGTCGGGCCAGGACGCCGTCTTGTCGGCGATGTGCTGCACCAGCGGCACGAGGCGCGCGCGCAGGTCGGCGAGCACGGGGTCGAGGCGGGCGCGCGTCATGTCCGCTTCGTGCTCGTCGAGCAGGACGTCATAGGGGTCGCCCTCCGGATCGACGGCGACGGCGGTTTCGCGCAACAGCCGAACCGTTTCGCCCAAGGCGGGTGCC
>QKCS01000031.1 GCA_003246795.1 Alphaproteobacteria bacterium | reverse complement strand
TTGCGCTTGCCCCGGTGCGGCATCGGCGCCAGGTAGGGCGCGTCGGTTTCGACTAGCAGCCGATCGAGTGGCACGTCCGCGACGATCGCTCTCAGTTCGTCGGCCTTCTTGAAGGTCACGATGCCGGAAATCGAGATCATCATCCCGAGATCGAGCGCGGTCCGCGCCAAAGTCGCGGTCGAAGAAAAGCAGTGAATGAGTCCGGGGAACGCGCCCGTCGTGGACTCTTGCGTCAGTATCTCGCACAGATCGTCGTCGGCGTCGCGCGCATGTACGATAAGCGGCAGGCCGGTTTCCCGCGATGCCGCGATGTGGGCGCGGAAATTACGAACTTGATCGGCCTTCGGGCCATGTTCGTAGTAATAGTCGAGCCCTGCCTCCCCTATTCCAACGACGCGCGGATGTTGCGCGCGTTCGACCAACGCGGCGGACTCTACGACCGGCTCCGCGGCTGCCTCGTGCGGATGAACGCCGACCGAACACCACACGTCGTCGAACCGCTCCGCGACCTTGAGAACGCCGTCGAATGACTTCAGCTTGGTTCCGATCGTCAACATCGTGCCGACCCCCGCCGCCCGGGCGCGCGCGACGACGTCGTCGATCTCAGCGGCGAAATCGGGAAAGTCGAGATGGCAGTGGCTGTCGACGAGCATCGGTTCGCGTGCTTGGTTTGGTTCGGTGCGCCTGTAATATGTTCCCCGCCGCCGGCCGATCAACCGTTCCGGGCGGCGGATGCCGCCGCCTCGACGGCGAAGAACGTGTTCAGGACCAGCTGTTTCTTGTCGAGATTGAGGTCGTCGGCGCGCACGGCGCCGAGTTTCAGCTCTTCCCACAACTGCGACCAGCGGTCCAACGGCACGACCGTCCGCAGATGCTTAAGAAGCGCGTCCTCGCCGGGCACACCGGGCAACGTCGCGTAGGCCCCTCGCAGCACCCTCTCCTCGATTTGCGACAACAGCGTGACGAACTGAGCGATCCCACGTTCCGCCGGCGCCCGCGCGATTTTCTCCGCAAGAGAGAACATTCGTGCGCCGTTCAGCCGTGGAAGCCCGGACAGAAGCCCGGAGATTTCGCGGTACATGGCCACCGCATCGGTTTCGGCGAGTTCGAGCGCCCTTCCCGGCGCCCCGTCGGCCAAGGCCGAGATCAATGAGCGTTCCTTTTGAGGAATGTTCGGCGCCAACGCGGAGATCGCTTGCTCCATCGTCTCGTCGTCGAGTCGGCGAAGCGTCAGCGTGCGGCAGCGCGATCGCGTCGTCGGCAACAGTCCGCCCGGCGCGTGCGAAATCAAAAGCAACAGCGCGCTCGACGGGGGTTCCTCGAGAACCTTCAGCAACGCGTTTTGCGCGGAGCGGCTCATGTCGTCCGCGGCGTCAATGATGGCGATGCGCGCCCCGCCGTAGGAGGAGTGGCGTGCGAAGAAGCCGTGCAGCTTGCGAACTTCCTCGACCGGCAACTCGACGCGAAAGCGCTTTCGATCCACGTCCCACGGGCGGCGCACGAGCACCAGATCGGGATGTGCGAGCGCCCTCAGCTGACGCGCTGTCGGATGGTCGGGCGGCACACTGAGATCGTCGGGCACCTTGCCGCCGCCGTGAGCCAGAAGGGCGCGCGCAAAACGCCAGGCGAGCGTGGCCTTCCCGATCCCCTTCGGCCCCGCGATGATCCACGCATGATGCAAGCGCCCCGAGCGCGCCGCAGCCGCCAATGTCCGCGCTGCGGCGGCATGACCGAACAGATCCTGCCGATCGCGCGGATGCGCAAGTTCGCCAACGCGGTCGCTCTCCGGCAACGGTTCGGCGTCGACGGTGCGCGGTCGTGCCGCCATCAATGAAAGTCCGGCCTGTGTTTCAGCACGTCCAGCACGGCGGCGTGCACGCGCTCGATCGGTTGGCTGGCGTCGATCACGACGCAGCGATCGGGATCGCGCTTCGCGATGTCGAGAAAGCCTTGGCGCAGCCTCTCGTGAAACTCACGTCCCTTCCGCTCGAACCGTGTCTCGGAGTCACGCCGCGATGCCGCTCGTTTCAGGCCGTCCTCGACGGAGATGTCGAGCACGAACGTCAGGTCGGGTCTGGCGTCCGGGAGCGCCAGCTTGTGCAACTCCTCGATAACGTGACGGTCGAGGCCGCCGGCATACGCCTGGTACGCCATCGTCGAGTCCGAAAAACGATCGGAAATGACGTGCGCGCCGCGTGAGAGTGCGGGGTCGATCACTTGCCGCCAGTGCTCGACGCGGGCGGCGTAGAAGAGAAGCGTTTCGGCCATCGGCGACCAGCGGTCGGCCCCGCCGGTGACCAACAAGGGTCGGATTTCCTCGGCCGACGGCGAGCCGCCCGGCTCGCGCGTCTGAACGATGTCTTCGCCGCACGCCGTCAGATAGCTGACCAGCAATCGAACTTGCGTCGACTTGCCGGTTCCCTCGCCGCCTTCGAACGTGACAAAGCGTCCGCGGCTCATTGCGTCGGCACTTCGGCGGACTGAGCCTCCGTTGGCAGCGCGAGTTCTTCGCTCGCCCCTTTTGGTTCCGGCTTGCTCGACAGCAGATCTTTGATGCCGAGCTTGATTTGCGTGAAAATGCCGCCCTCTTCGACGTCCGCGCCCGCGAAAACGGGAACCACCTTGTCGACGACGCCGGGCGCCGTGATCGTCAGCTTGCCGAGTTCCTGCCCGTTTGCGACGGGGGCGTCGACCGGTTCGATAAAGTTGAGCGTCACCTTGAGCCCGTCGCGCGAAGCACGGCGCATGATCACCTTCACCGGTTCGCGCACGACAAGCGGCACGCCGCGCACGTCGCCCGCCCACACTTCCGCCTCGCCGACAGTGTCGCCGGCTTTGAGTAGCGCGTACTCACGAAACTCGCGGAAGCCCAAGTCGAGCAGGCGCTTCGTCTCGTGCGCGCGCTCCGCCTCAGAGGTCAGGCCGTTGACGACGACGATCAGACGCCGTCCGTCCTGCTTCGCCGACGCCACCATCCCATAGCCGGACGCCTGCGTGTGTCCGGTCTTCAATCCGTCCGCGCCCGGATAGGCGTCGAGCAGCTGGTTGCGATTGCGCTGCTTGATGTTGTTCCAAGTGAACTCCGTCTCGCCGAAGTAGTGATAGTAGTCCGGAAACTCACGGATGATGTAAGCGGCCAAGGTCGCAAGATCGTGCGGGGTCACGTGCATGCCGGGATCGGGCAGCCCGCTTGCGTTCTTGAACACCGAGTTCGTGAGCCCGATCTTCTGCGCCTCCGCATTCATGAGCTCGGAGAAAGCGTCTTCGGTGCCGGAGAAGTGTTCAGCGACAACAGTGCAAGCGTCGTTCCCCGACTGAACGATGATACCGTAGAGAAGGTCCTCGACCTTGATCTGCGATCCGATGCTCACGAACATTTTCGACGACTCGGATTTGCCCGCCACCGACAGGCGCCACGCCTCCTCGCTCACCGTGAATGTGTCGTGGAGCTTCAGTTCGCCGTGCTTCAACTTCTCGAACAGGATCGAAACGGTCATCAGCTTGGCCATCGAGGCCGGCGCCATCTGCTCGTCGCCGTTCTTGGAGAACAAAACCGCTCCCGTCTCGTAGTCCACGATCGCCGCAAACGGCGCCTTGGTGGTCAGCTCGGCTGCGGGATCGAAATCATCCTGCGCGCGCGTGGGTGCCGCCGCAAATACGAAAAGACTGACGAAGACCAGTGAAACGAGACGCATAGTGATCCTTACTCGACGACGATCTGGGCGCCGTTTTCGCCCTTGCTGATGACTTTGTCCAACATCGCGTCCGCATCCTCAACCCTGTCGAAGGGACCGAAGCGCACGCGATAGATCGCTCTGCCGTTCGCAGAGGTGGTCGAAACCCGCGCATAGCCCGCATAGACGAGCCGTTCGACCAAACGGTCGGCGTTGGCGCGCGAGAAGAACGCGCCTGCTTGCACCCACAGCTGCGTCCTGGTGGGAACGGGAACGGTCGTCACGAAGCCGTCCGGTTCGACGTCGGGCACGGGCGCCATCGTTGGCGCGGGCGCCGAAGCTGCGGGCAGATTCGGCGCAGGAGCGCGCGGCGCCGCCGTGGCTCCGGGCGGTGGCGCGAGTTCGTTGCTGGCCACGCTCGACACCGGCGCCGCCCGCAAGTCGCTCGGGCGGGAGGCGATTTCGGCTTCTGTTTGCGGTGGTGACGCGCCGACATCGGCGCGGCCTTCGAATTGCACCCGCACGCGTGCCGTTCCTTTTTCGTAGAAACCGAGCAACCGCGCGGCGTGTCGCGAGACGTCGATAATCCGCCCGCGTGCGTACGGCCCGCGGTCGTTGACACGCAGCCGAACGGAGCGGCCGTTCTCAAGGTTCGTCACCCGCACAACCGTCGGCATCGGCAGCGTTCGGTGCGCCGCCGTCAAGGCGTCCATGTTGTAGCGTTCGCCGTTGGCGGTGGACTTGCCGTGAAAGTCGGAGCCGTACCACGAGGCGACGCCCGTCTCGTCGTAGAACGGGTCTTCCTTCGGGTAGTACCAAACGCCGTTGATTTGGTAGGGGTTGCCGACTTTGTAGCCGCCCCCACCATAGCTGGACCGGCTTGGCCCGCATCCAGCCAGCGCCAACAACGACAAAGCGAC
>QKCS01000058.1 GCA_003246795.1 Alphaproteobacteria bacterium | reverse complement strand
CGTGCGTCGCGGCTATGCGACCGGACCGAAGCAACAGCGGCTGCGTTACGTCGAGCGCATCGTCTCGTTGCCTGCGTCGGACGAAACCGCGGAGGGTCAGACCTGCCAAGCCGGCAAGAGCTTCCTCTTCGCGGTCGCCGGCGACCTGGCGGACGTCGAAGACGAGGTCGCCACGTTCGATACGACATTGTTCTGGTCGGTCATTGGATTGGGCGCCGGGCTCATTGGAGCCATGGTGGTTCAGGTCCGTCTAGGCTTGGCGCCCCTTCGCCAGGTTTCCCAATCGCTGGCCGCGATCCGCGAAGGACGGGCCGACCATTTGGAAGGACAGTTCCCGGCGGAGATTCAGCCGCTGGCGGACGAGTTGAACGCGCTTGTCGCGCACAACGCGGAAGTCGTTGCGCGCGCGCGGACGCACGTGGCGAACTTGGCCCATTTCCTGAAGACGCCGCTGAGCGTCATCGCGAACGAGATACAGGGCACGCAAGGATCGATGGCCGAAACCGTCGCCCGGCAGGTGCATGTGATGCGCCGGCAAGTCGATCACTATCTGGCGCGCGCGCGTACGGTTGCCTCCGCGAAGGTCATCGGCGCCCGGACGGAAGTTGCGCCGATGATCAACGACCTGACCCGGGCGCTCTCGAAGATCTACGTGCCGCGGGGCATTCGGATCGAACGGCAATGCGCGGACGGTCTGATGTTCCGCGGTGACCGGTCGGACCTTGAAGAGATGGTCGGCAATCTGCTCGACAACGCGTGCAAATGGGCGGAAGGCGAGGTCAACGTCGCGATATCGGCCGGCCGTGCGGGCCGGCTTGTCATCGTCGTTGCGGACGACGGGCCGGGATTGACCGAAGACGAGATGGCGCGCGTGCTCAAGCGCGGCGAGCGCTTGGACGAAAGCAAGCCGGGATCGGGGCTCGGCCTTGGGATCGTGAAGGAGATCGCCGAGCTCTACGGCGGGACGCTGGCTCTCGGGCGATCGCAGCTTGGCGGATTGTCGGCGACGTTGGACTTGCCGGCGGTCGAACGTTGACGCGAGCTTACGCGTTCTTGTCCTTCTTCTTTTTCTTGCGCTTGTCCTTCTTCTCTTTCTTCTCGCGCTTCTTGCTGTCGGCTTGCGCTTCGGCGGGCTCTCGCTCCTTGTCCTTCTTACGCTCGCGCTCGGGGCCGTGATAATCCTTCACGCCGATCACGATGGCGTAACAGGCAAGCCGGACCGAGCGCGGGATCTTGACGGGATCGCCGTCGCGTTCGCCCTTCTCGTAGTACTGCACGACGCGCCTTTTCAGGCCCAGGGCGTCGGCGGCTTGTTTCTGAGATAATTCAAGGCTTTTACGCCAACGCTTAAAGTCGTGTCCCTTCATTGGGCCACCCACCCTATACCCTTGTTTTTTGCAGATGCGTTCCGCCCACGGACGATAGCACGGCGTGTGCGAAAGGTGCCACCCAGCCACAAGAGGCCTCGGAAACGGTCCCTTGGCGCCGAAAACGTTCGTCACATACTTGTCATAAAGCGCACAATGTGCATATTAACCAACAGACGCACATCGTGCGCGCTCGTTCGGGCCACGTTCCCGTGTCTTCCAATCGGAAGGAGAAACCATGGCTCAGATCTTCGGTCGCAGTGTTCCCCGTCCGCGGTACGCCTACCGGGTGACGTTTGGCGGGACGGTCAGGGTCACCACCGATCCAATCGAGGTGGCGCGCATTCGCCGGGCCTATCCGCAGGCCCGGGTCGAGGTCATTCCCGTTACCTAAGGTCCTGTAACGGCGGTCATATCCGCGCCGGCTGGGCCGTTGCGCGCGACGCGTTCAAAGCCTAGATTCTCGATTCTGTGGGGGCAGTGACCGGACGGCCGGTCCCTGCCTCTTTTGCGTGAACGACAGGGGCTTGGAGCGCATGCGGGCAACATGTTTCGTGCTTCCGGTAGCGGCTTGGCTGGGTCTGGCCGGCATCGTGTCGGCCGAAGACGTCGGCGAGGCCACCCGGGTCCAGCGATTCGCCTACCAGACGCCGCCGCAGGCGGATAAAGGACCGCTCTATCGCCTGGATCCGGTGGTGCGGAATGCGCGCCTTGAGACGGTGCCTTCCGGCGCGCTGGAGGTGACCTTCACGGACGGCAGCCGGCTCACGCTTGGCTCCGCGTCGTCGATCGTCGTCGACAATTATGTTTTCGACAGCGGGCAGGGCGGGCAGACTTTGAAGATGACGCGCGGGCTTTTCCGCTTCGTTTCCGGCTCGATGCCAAAGGATCAGGTGAAGCTGCAAACGCCCACTGTCACGATCGGCATTCGCGGCACGATCGTGAAGACCAAAGTCAACGACGACGGTTCGGGCACCATCTTCTTCGAGCACGGCAGCGGCAACGTTCAGAACGATCAAGGCCAGAACGTCCCGATGAACGAAGGGGACATGGTCAAGATCGATTCCAACGGCGGCATCGGCACGCCAGAGAACAAGAGCTGGAACGCGGGCGATGCATCGGTCGACTACGGAATCGATCCGTTCGGGCAGAACTCGCACGGGCCGGACGGCGGCACGGGCGGTGGTGACGGCGCGGGATCGGCGGGCGGCGGGCACAACCGCGACTGACGTTCGCGCCGCAGGCGATCGTTGTGACCGGCTAACCGGCGCAGCGATGCGCGGTTGTAAGCCGGCGGTTGACGGGTTCAGGTGACGGTGGATTCCCGGAGCCCGAAGCGTTGCGTTCCGTCGCCGATGCGTTGAGGTTGGCCGCGCATCATGCAATTGCCTGTTCGAGAGCACGAGTTGAAGCAGTTTCTGGCGTCGCTGCCGCCGGAGAAGGCTTTGACGCTTGCAGCGGCGGTCGAGCGGGGGCGGCTTTCGGGCGACGCCAAGCTGCCTGTCGATCTGATCTTGAGCGGGCTCAGGCCGACGCTTCGGCGCATGAACGCGCGGCGCGTGCCCACGCCGCGGCGGCTCGTTTGCGAATGCTTCGCCGACTTCCTGGTCGACGAGCCCCGAGACTTCAAACAGCCGGGGCGCATCGCGCGTTCCAGCATCCGCGTGCTGTGGCGCTGGCTCGCCCGCGAAGGCTTGCGTGTGGCGCTTGCCGACTATGAGTCTCAGATCGCGGGCGCGATCATGTCGCGCGAGAGCAAGGCGCAGGCCGAATTGGTGCAGCGCCTGCAAGGCGAGATCGTCGGCGCGATCCGCGCCGTCACCGAACGGGCGAACCCGGGCAGCGCCGAACGGCGCGCGCTCATCGCCAAGTTCGGCAGCGAAGAGACCGTGACGGACATCGAGGAGATCGCGCTTCTTTTGGCGGGGTCGAGCGAGCTCTCGCCACTGCGCGGGCTGCTGCCCCGGCGCATCGACATGCTGACCGACAAGCACACCTCGTTCATCCGCGACATCTACGATCAGTTGGCTGACCGGGAGCCGGATCTGTGTCCCTATGTCGGTCTGCTTGTTCTGTCGCGGCTGAAGCGGCCGTGGGAAGCGCTGCGGCTTGCCAGCGTCATGTCGCGGCGGACAAACGAGATTCTGTTCAGCCAGACTGACATGGGCATCGTCGGCGATATTCTGTTGGCCGACATGGAGAACCTCGCGCTCGACATCGCCTCGGTCCGGCCCGACACGTTGGAGCCCGACACGCTGCTCAACAAGCTTGAGCGGTTCGTACAGATGTCGGGCGGGCTCGTGCGCGAGATCGGCGTCCGTCGCGACGGTAAGTGGGGCCAGCGGCTGATCAAGATCCGCCAGCTGGCGTCGGATGCGATGGACGCATTGATTGCGCGTGCGCCGAAGGAGATCACGGCAGCGTTGCCCGTGCAGCGGCTGGGTGCGTTCGGCGGACGGGGCCCAAGGCGGCCGGACCTGTCGCGCGAGCCCGATCTGACGAAGGTCGAGCGCGCGATGACTTGGGGGCGGCTGCTTGCCGGTGCGACGCCGTACGCCGGGGGCGGCGCGTTCTATGCCGCGCACAAAGACGCGTTCGAAGAAGTGTCTTACTATCTGCGTTCCTATGCGGATTCGATGGTGACGGAACTCAAGACGCTCGAGTTCGAAAAGCGGCCGCGGGCGCAGGCGTTCATGGGCCACGTCGAGACGCTGGCCGATACGATCCTGGGCATCGAAGAGTCGGAACTCATGCGGCGGCGCGTGGCCGCGGCGCTCGCGCGCTAGGCCCGGTCGCTCACTTGTCGTTCTCGCGGAACTGCGCAAGCGCGGCGCGCACGGCTTCGGTCATGACGAGGTCCGCGACGGGGTTCGTCCAATAGGTCCTGAGCCGGGCGAAGCGTTTGTCGAGGTCGGCCTTGGTGTAGACGCGTCCGTCGGCCACGACCGCCTGCAACGTCGCGAGAGCCTCGAGGCTTTGCGTCGGGTCTTCGCGGAAGACGAGGAAGTCCGCCGGCGCGCCGGGTTCGAGCCGGCCGAGCCCGTTCCGCAAATCGCCGGCGTTGCCGGAGCTTGCGATCCTCCAGACGGCTTCGAGCGGGATGCCGGCTTCCGCGAAGAGGCGCATCTCTTCCTGAACGCCGGCGCCGGGGATCACGAAAGCCGTCATAACGTCGGTGCCGATGTGGACCTTCGCGCCTTCGTCGTAGAGCCGTTTCACGAGGCGCTTTTCGCCCGCGACGGCCGCCTTCAAGTTGGTGAGGTTCTCGGCGCTGGTGTCGCGCGGCAGGCCTTCCACCGGATTCCAGATCACGT
>QKCS01000338.1 GCA_003246795.1 Alphaproteobacteria bacterium | reverse complement strand
AGGAAGGCGCGCCGATGAAGAACGACGCGCGTCGACCGGCCGTGTGGGTGTTCTTCTACGGCTCGTACATGAACTTCGACGTTCTGGCCGAAGTGGATCTCGTACCGCAGGCGTGGGAAGTCGCCTGCCTTCCCGGGTTCGAGCTTTCGATAGCGCCGCGCGCCAACTTGGTTAGAGCCGAGCGCGGCGTCGTTTGGGGAATCAATGCGACGGCGACGCATGCGAAACTCGACCGGCTCTACAGCGAACACGCCAAGGGATTGCTGGGCGAAACGTACTTGCCGGAAGCAGTTCTGACGCACACCGCCGACGGCGCGCCTCGTCCGGCGATGACGTATATCTGCCCGGAAATGGCGCGGCGGCCAGCGGACGCCGCCTACGTGGACCGGATTGTAGCGCCCGCGCGTCGCTTCGGCTTTCCGGCGTGGTATGTGGAGCGGATCGAGAGCTTCAAAACGTAATCCGGCGGCTTCGCTTTCACCGCTTTGTGATGCTGCGACGGTCGCCCTAGGACGATTTCTGCGCCTGTCCGCGTTGGCGGATCGCTTCGCGGCGGGCTTCGATGTCGGCGGAGCGGACGCTCTTGTTCACGGCGCCGGAGACCTTCAGTTCTGTCTTCAAGGCGTCGCCGAAACTCTCGGCGTAGCCCTGATCGATCAGGCGCTTGTAACCGCTCAACGCCTCGGGGACGAGCGTGAGCATGTCGTCGGCGAGTCTCCTGCACGTGGGGATCAGTTCGGCAGGGTCGACGACGCGGTTCGCAAGCCCCCAGCCGCAGGCTTGCTGTGCGGTGAGGAAGTTTCCGGTCAGCGACAGTTCCTTCGCGCGGTAGATGCCGATTGCGCGGGACAGCCTCTGCGAGAGGCCCCAGCCGGGCAAAATGCCGACGCGGCCGTGGGTGTCGGCGAAGCGCGCTTCGCTGGAACAGATCAAGACGTCGCACGCGAGCGCGAGCTCGAAGCCGCCGGTGATCGCGACGCCGTTGATCGCGCCGATGATGGGTCCCGAGAAGCGCGCGATCGAACGCACGGGGTCTTTCGTTTCGACGGTGCCTTGGACTGTGTCGCGGCCCTGCCCCAACTCCTTCAGGTCGAGGCCCGCGCAGAACGCCTTGCCTGCGCCCGTCAGGATGACGACGCGCACGGCGGGATCGGATTCCAGTTGCTCGAACGTCTCGGCGATTGCGGCGCGCAACTCGCGCGAGAGCGCGTTCATCGCGTGCGGGCGGTTCAGTGTGACGAGGGCGGTTTCGCCCTGCTTCTCGACGAGAATGACGGGATCGGCCATGGCCATGCACCTCATGCGGGATGTCGGATCGCAGAGGTTCTAAGCGCGGTTTGCCGGCCGCGCAAACCGTCGTCAGTCGCGCAGGTCGCAGCGGCGGCTGTAGCCCCACATGGGCGCGACGTTCGACTCGAGAACGGTTTGCTTGCGTTCGTCCAGACCGGTGAGGAAGTTGATGCCGGTACGTTCCTCGACCTCGGCGATCGATACGCGATAGGGGCTGAGGGCGCGGCCCTTCAGCGGCTTGTTCTCCAGAACGAAGGCGATGGCGCGGCCGTGAGTGGGGTCGTAGATGACCTTGTAGAAGGCGTCGGGGATCGCGACTTTTTTCGGGCCCAAGACCTTCTTCGGATCAGGCGAATAGATCGGGCCCGTCATCACGTACAGCCGCTCGTGCCCGCCGCAGACGATCCAACCGCGCACCGCCTTTTCGAGATAGCTCCAGGCGTGACGGTTGAAGCCGATGCCGACCTGCGGGGCCATGTTGGAGAGAACGAAGGTCTCGTCCATCGCCTCTTGATTGAACTTGTCGTTGGCGGCGGGGGCCTGGTGGCCACGATCGAACCGCTGGCCGTTCCATGTCGCGCGGTAGTCGCTGAGTTCGGCACGTTCGTCGTCGGCGACCACGGTGTCGGCGGCGAACGCGGACTTGCTGCGCGTGGCGTGGCCGCGGAAGGAGTTGATCGTCAGCCGTTCGATCACCCAGTCGGGAATCTTGGTTTGCTTGTTGTAGAGCAGGGCGAAGCCCTTGAAGCAGCGGTCCTGAACCTCGCCGACTTCGGATTCGCCGAGGCGCTCGGGCAGGCCCGCCTCGGCGTAGGTGGCGCGGCAGGCGTCGAAGTCCGCACGCGCGGGCGCGGCCAGCGCGAGGCCGAGGGCGGCGAGGGCTAGGGCGCTGCGCAGCATCGGCCGGCGGCGTCGGTCATTGCGCGGCGACGGATTGCTGGATCTCGGCCGCCGGTTGCTGTTGCGCAGGCATGCGTCGCTGAGCCGGTTGCTGTGCTGCGGGTTGGCGCGGCTGAGGCATTGCTGCCGGCTGCTTCTTATGCGCGCC
This sequence comes from Alphaproteobacteria bacterium, assembly GCA_003246795.1. GTDB lineage: Bacteria > Pseudomonadota > Alphaproteobacteria > Micropepsales > Micropepsaceae > SZUA-430. The sequence continues at coordinate 2,410 of QKCS01000338.1, read as the reverse complement.
GCTGCCCAGGCCTTTCGACACCACGTAACTTCCGCCGGAAATGCCCAGCAGGATCAAGACGCCGGGCGGCACGTCGACGAAGGTCCCGCTCTCGACGCAGATGACGAGATAAAGGCCGGCGATGACAAAAGAGAAGATCAGGAACTGGAGACGCGACAGGCTCGCCTTACGGCTGCCCTGTTCGTTCGACTCGACCAGAATGTCGGAAAGGTCGATCTGACCCGTCATGATCATCCCAAGCACAACCGCGCCGAACCCCAAAAGGATGATCGACAGGACAATGGCGACCATCATCGCCAGATCGAATGGAAGCATTGCACTATCCCCGCTGTAGCATTCGCCCGTACTTGCCAGACAAGTAGAACGTGTTGCTGGCGCCCAGAATCATCAGAAGTTCTTCCGGAATGTCCGGAAGGACGGTCAAAGTGGCGTTCGACGCAGACGCCGCTTCCATCGTCATCATCGCGTAGCCGACGATCCCGCACAGCGACATGATGAGGAGTTGAACCCGTTCGGGGTGAAACTCATCGGCAATGCCGTCGCCGTCGACGTCGGTCGTGAACAAACCCCGGAACCAAATCCGTCCACGGACGAATTCATAGACGATCACCGCCGCCAGCCCGATGAGCCAGGTGAGCAGAATGAAAGTCAGCAGATCGGGAATCGGTCCGGCGTTCACGCGGTCATGCTGAATCCCGCACGTTGCGAGTGTCAACGCCGCCAGCGCGAGATGTGGCGTGTGTGACTCTTATGTGCGCTTCGCGCGCGAACGTTCGAAGTTTTGAACGTCGTTCAATCGAACTGTTTGCGCAAACCCGCGCCGCCTGCGATCAACGTCGTGTCGGCGACCACGGTCACGAGGTCGAAGCCTTTTGCGAACATCGCTTTCGAGTAGTCGGGCGCGATGCAAAAGATCCCGGCGCGAAGCTTGGCGGCATGGGCGACGTGAAGGATGCGGTCGATGGCTTTGGTGACCGTCGGGTCGTCGGTGTCCATGCGTCCGCCTCGTCCGAGCGAGAGACCGAGATCGGAGGGGCCGACATAGAGCATGTCGAGGCCCTTCACGCTTGCGATGGCCTCGACGTTTTCGAGCCCGGCGGCCGTTTCGATTTGCGCGACGGCGAGGACGGTGTCGTTGGCCTTCGCCGTGTAGTCGTCGCCCAGGAAGCGCGCGCGGTTCGGGCCCAGGCTGCGGTAGCCTAAAGGCGCATAGCGGAGTGCGCCGACGAAGCGCTCGCACTCTTCCTTCGTGTTGACCGTCGGGCAGATCACGCCCATGGCGCCGGCGTCCGCCGCGCGCATGACTTCGCCCGGTTCGTTCCATGTGACGCGGACGAGCGGCACGGCCGGCGTCGTCGAGATCGCGGTTAGCATCGCGACCATCTCAGCGTAGCCGATCGGGCCGTGTTGGGTGTCGACGGTGATCGACGCCCAACCCTGATGGGCCATCGTTTCCGCCGCGAAGGCCGCTGGGATTTGACACCAGGCGTTCGTCGCCGCCTTTCCGTTCGCCCAGAGCGTGCGGAGTTTGTTTTCGCGCATGGATGGCTCACAGCCGATATCGGGCGGGGGTAGCACGGGCGCAGAAGGACGGCCAGCGGTCGGCTGACGGGCCGGCCGCCGGGCCGCAGATTAGTGGCGCGTCGCGGGACGCTGCAGGAAGCGCGGGAGCGACATGCCGTCGGTGCCCGACGCCGCGATCTGCACGCCGGGCGCATGTCCGTTGGCGCGCTGCGGCTTGTGGCCCTGTCCTTTGCGGTGACGCTTCGGACCTTTGTGGGGCCGCGCGCCGTCCGGCGCATGCGCCGCGCGCTCGCCTTGCGGTTTCGCAGCATGCGGTTTGCCGTGAGCCTTGCCTTGCGGGCGGCCGCCACGCGGATGGCGCGGCCTGTCGCCGGGCGCATGCGGCTTGCGGTCGTCGGCGCGCGTGGGGGCGGGGTGCACGGTCTGTTCGGACACCGGTCCGCGCGACCGCCATTCGCTCGACGGGATCTGCTGGCGCGTCAGTCTTTCAATGTCGCGCAGCAGCGGACGCTCCTCGCGGTCGCAGAAGGCGATGGCCACGCCGTCGGCGCCGGCGCGCGCGGTGCGGCCGATGCGGTGGACGTAGGACTCGGCGACGTGCGGCAGGTCGAAGTTGATCACGTGCGTGATGCCGTCGACGTCGATGCCGCGGGCGGCGATGTCGGTCGCGATCAGCACGCGCGTGCGTCCGGCGCGGAACGCGTTCAGCGTCGCGACGCGTTGGCTTTGGCTCTTGTTGCCGTGGATCGCCGACGAGACGATGCCCGCCGCCGACAGCGCGCGCACGACCTTGTCCGCACCGTGTTTCGTGCGCGTGAAGACGAGCGTGCGGCTCATGTCGGTCTGCGTGTGCAGGAGTTCGATCAGAAGTGCGCGCTTCGAGCCG
>QKCS01000345.1 GCA_003246795.1 Alphaproteobacteria bacterium | reverse complement strand
GAGGCGAAGGCGCTCTACGAAACCGAGAGCTTCGACGTTGCGTTTCAGGCGATCCGCAAATGGGGCAAGACCGCTGCAGTTACGCGCTCGGCGCACGGTTCGGTCGTCATGGCGGATTCGCGCGTTCATATCCTCGATGCCGAACCCGTGGAGCGCGTCGTCGACACGACCGGCGCGGGCGATCAGTATGCAGCGGGCTTCCTCTTCGGCCATGCGCGCGGACTTCCCCTCGACGTGTGCGGACGATTGGGCGGGATCGCGGCGGCCGAAGTGATTTCGCACATGGGACCGCGCCCCCAAGTGCCGTTGAAGTCGCTGGCCGCGAAAGCGGGATTGATCTAGCGGACGATGCCCTTGCGCGCCGCTTTGTCGTCGAGGCCGGAGCGGCCTTCGCGCGCCTGAAGTTCCTGATAGACGTCGGCCGGATCGACGCCGCTCGCCACCCACAAAACGCACAGGTGGTAAAGCAGGTCGGCGGATTCGGCGACACGTTCCTTCTTGTCGCCGGCAAGCGCCGCAAGCGCGACCTCGACCCCTTCCTCGCCGACCTTCTTGGCGCACTTCGCGACGCCTTCCTTCAGAAGCTTGGCGGTATAAGAACGCGACGGATCGGCTGACTTTCGCGCCAGGACTTGGTCGTACAACCGGTCGAAGGGGTGTTCGCTCATTCGGGACCACGCAACAGGGCCGAGAATCGGCCGAATTCCAGGGTACAGCCCACAACCTGGTGTGGCAAAGATCGGCGGCGGCAGGCTAATGTTATAATGTAACATTCATTGGAGAATCTGGGCGTGCAGTGGCCCAACCTGGACCTCTTGGCCGTTGGAGCGCTCGAACGCGCGGCGCTCGGCGCGGGCGTGTTGGTGCCGCTGGGCCTTCTGGCGGCGTGGGCCCTGTCGTGAGTCGCGGTACCCGGATCTCGCTTCACGACGTGATCGTGACCTACCGGCGCGTCCCGGCGGTCCACCATGTATCGGGCGTGTTCGAGGCAGGTTCGCTGACCGCGCTCGCCGGGCCCAACGGCGCCGGCAAGAGCACGCTGCTGAAAGCGATCATGGGCCTCATCCCGCTTAGCGACGGGCGCATCGATCGCAACGGCGCAAGCACGCGGCAGATGGCGTACCTCCCGCAAGTGCCGGAGATCGACCGCAGCTTTCCGATCTCCGTCACCCAGACCGTATCGTTGGGGTCCTGGCCGCGCACGGGCGCCTTCGGTGCGATACGCCCGTCCGAGCACGCGCGCGCCCACGACTGCATCGACAAGGTCGGCCTGTGCGGTTACGCCGACGCGCCGATCGCGGCCTTGTCCGTCGGCCAATGGCAGCGCGCTCTCTTTGCGCGGCTCATGATGCAGGACGCCGCCGTCATTCTGCTCGACGAACCGTTCGCAGCCCTCGACGAACGCACGACGGACGAACTGATGCAGCACGTTCGCGCGTGGCACGACGAAGGCCGCACCGTGATCGCCGTCCTTCACGACATGGCGTTCATCCGCCGGCACTTTCCGCAGACGCTGCTCCTCGCGCGCGAGGTCGTCGCGTGGGGCGCGACGCAAGACGCGCTCTCGGACGAAAACATCGCGCGCGCCAGGGCGATGACGGATCGCTGGGCCCGCGACGAGCACACCCACGCGGAACACGCGACCGCCTGATGCACGATCTCTATCAACTCACGATCGGGCCGTTCGTCGATTTCGCCTTCATGCGACGTGCGCTCGTCGCCTGCTTGGCGCTTGCGGTGGGCGCGGGTCCCGTCGGCGTCTTCCTCGTCCTGCGGCGCATGAGCTTGATGGGCGATGCGATCAGTCATGCCGTGCTGCCGGGCGTCGCGGTCGGCTACATGATTTCGGGCCTTTCGCTCTGGGCGATGAGCGCGGGGGGCGTCGCGGCCGGCCTCGCCGTCGCATTGCTTTCAGGCATGACCTCCCGCGCGACGGGCTTGAAGGAAGATGCCAGCCTGGCCGGCTTCTACCTCACCAGCTTGGCGCTCGGCGTCTTACTCGTGTCGGCGCGCGGTTCGCCGGTCGATCTGTTGCATATCCTCTTCGGCTCCATCCTCGGCGTGGACGACAATGGCCTGTTGTTCGTCGTCGGCGTGGCGACGCTCTCCACGCTCGTGTTTGCCGTGATGTTCCGCCCGCTCGTCGTCGAGTGCTTCGACCCGATCTTCGCGCGCAGCGTCGGCGCCGGCGGCGGCCGGGTGCATGCGATCTTCCTGGGCCTCGTCGTTTTGAATCTCGTCGCGGCGTATCAGGCCCTCGGCACGTTGATGGCGGTCGGCCTCATGATGCTGCCCGCGCTCGCCGCGCGCTTCTGGTCCGAAGACATCACGAACATCGTCGTCGTCGCGACCGGCATTGCCGTCGCGTCCAGCATCGTGGGTTTGCTGATCTCATTCCATGTCGAACTCGCCTCCGGCCCCACGATCGTCCTCACGGCGGCGGCGTTCTATATGGCCTCGATTGTCGCGGGCGCGCGCAGCGGCCTGTTGGCGCGCTGGCTCCGCCGCCCGCACTATCACGAACCCGAAGAGGTCAAGCGATGAAACGGCGCGCCTTGCTCGCGCTCGTCCTTGCCTTGCTCGTCGCCGCACCGGCAGCCGCGCAGAAGCTCGAAGTCGTCGCGAGCTTCTCGATCTTGGGTGACATGGTCCAAGAGGTCGGCGGCGATCGCATCGAATTGCGCACGCTCGTGGGGCCGGATGCCGCTATCCACGCGTTCGAGCCCACGACGGCCGACCTGCGCGCGCTCTCGAAGGCGCGGCTCTTCTTCGTCAACGGCCACGCGTTGGAGCCGTGGGCTGGCCGTCTCGCCAAATCATCGGGAACGTCCGCGACCGTCGTTGTGGCTTCGAAAGGCGTGAAGCCGCTCAACCGCCGGCAGGATGCGGACCCGCACGCCTGGCAGGACGCAAGAAACGCGCTCGTCTACGTCGACAACATTGCGGCCGCGCTGTCGGCCGCCGATTCGGCGAACGCCGCGGCCTACGCGGCGGCGGCCAGGGCATATGCGGAAGACCTCCGCCGCCTCGACGCCGACATTCGCGCCGCAATCGCGAAGGTCCCGGCGTCGCGCCGGCGCGTCATCACCACCCACGACGCCTTCGCCTATTTCGGCGCGGCCTACGGCGTGTCGTTCCTGGCGCCGCTCGGCACGTCGACGGAGCAGCAGGCCTCCGCCAAAAGCGTTGCGGCTCTCATCACCCAGATCAAGCGTGAGAAGATCACCGCCGTCTTCGTCGAGAATATCTCCGACCCGCGGCTCGTCGAACAGATCGCCCGCGAAACCGGCGTGAAAATCGGCGGCAAGCTCTACTCCGACGCCCTATCGACGAAAGACGGCCCCGCGCCCACATATGTCGCGATGATGCGCCACAACGCGCGCCTCTTGACGGCCGCGATGGCGCAAGGCCATTGAGGCCGCAATTCGCCATTCGGAGAACGGAATGTCCCAAGTCCCCGTGACCGTCCTGACCGGCTTCTTGGGCGCCGGCAAGACGACGCTCTTGAACCGCATTTTGTCGGAACAGCACGGCAAGCGCTTCGCCGTCATCGTCAACGAATTCGGCGAAATCGGCATCGACAACGAGCTCGTCGTCGACACCGACGAAGAAGTCTTCGAGATGAACAACGGCTGCATCTGCTGCACCGTGCGGGGCGATTTGATCCGCATCCTGGGCGGTCTGATGAAGCGCAAGGACAAATTCGACGCCATCCTCGTCGAGACGACGGGCCTCGCCGATCCCTCGCCCGTCGTACAAACCTTCTTCGTCGACGACGACGTGAAGGAAAAGACGAAGCTCGATTCCGTGACCACGGTCGTCGACGCGAAGCACATCCTCGAACGCCTGAAGGACGCACGCGAAGCCGCGGAACAGATCGCCTTCGCCGACCAGATCATCCTGAACAAGACCGATCTCGTGTCGGCCGAAGAACTGGCGGCCGTCGAACGGCGCATCCGCGAACTCAATCCGTTGGCCCCGATCCACCGCACCGAACGTTGCGGCATCGAACTCGACCGCATCTTGGGCCGCGAGGCGTTCGACCTTCAGCGTTTGCTCGATCTCGAACCCGCGCTCTTGGAGGGCGAGGGCCATCACGAACACGAAAGCGACATCGCCAGTATCTCGCTGACGACGACGAAGCCGCTTGACGGCGACAAGGTCACGCGCTGGCTGCAGACGCTGCTCGCGGAGCAAGGGCAGAACATCCTGCGCGCCAAGGGCATTCTCGACGTGAAGGACAAGGACGAACGCCTCGTCTTTCAGGCCGTGCACATGGTCATGGACGGCGATTTCCAACGCGCCTGGAAGCCCGACGAGAAACGCTTCAGCCGCATCGTCTTCATCGGCCGCGAACTGAACGAGGCCGACCTCGAGCGCGGCTTCAAGGCCTGCGTCGCCTGATGGCCAGGCCCCAGATCACCGACGGCAAATCCTGGGCCTTCGACGCGCCCGTCGTGGCCTGCGTCTTCGACGATGACGGCAACGCCGCCTTCGGCCTGGGCGACGGCACGCTGCGCATCGCGCGCCCCTGCGCGGATGACGTCGAGACGATCGAGGCGCATCAGGGCGCGATGCTGGCGCTCTGCACGCATCCTGAAGCGGGTTTCCTGTCCGGCGGCGACGACGGACGTCTCGTGCAATCGATCGCGGGCGAAGCGCCGAAGGAACTGCTGTCGGCCAAAGGCCGCTGGATCGAAAACGTCGCGGCGAGCACCGAGACGGGGCTCATCGCCTGCACCGCGGGCAAGAAC
>QKCS01000045.1 GCA_003246795.1 Alphaproteobacteria bacterium | reverse complement strand
GATCGCCCTCTACCTTGCGTTCGTGTCCCTCAGCGTCGGGCCGATCCACTAGGCCGCTACATCAAACCCATTTGGCGCAGGCTGACGTGACCGGTGCGCGCGATCACCAGATGATCGTGGACGGCGATGTCGAGCGGCTTGGCGGCGGCGACGATCTGTTTCGTCATCTCGACGTCGGACGCCGACGGGCGTGGGATCGCCGCTCGGGTGATCGTGGACCAGGATGATGGCGCTGGCGCTCAGTTCAAGGCAGCGTTTGACGACCTCCCGCGGGTAGACGGTCGTGTAATCGACCGTGCCGCGACCCTGGATTTCGTCGCGCAGCAGCTTGTTCTTGCGATCGAGGAAGAGGAGGCGGAACTGCTCGTTCGTTTCGCGCGCCATCTGTGCCATGCAGTAATCGACGAGCGCCCGCCACGACGACAGCGTGACGTCTTGCTTCTTCGCCTTTTCGCGCAGCAGACGGCCGGCGGCTGCGCGAACGATCTTCAGTTGATCAATGACGGCCTCGCCCACGCCTTCGATTTCCTTCAGCCGGTCGCGCGGGGCTGACAGGAGTTCGGCGAGGTCGCCGCCGAACGCCTCGAGCATGCGCTTGGCCAGCGGTTTGACGTCTTGGCGCGGCGGCGAAGAGCACGAATTCGAGCAGTTCGTAGTCGGGCAATGCGTCTTCGCCGGCCTCGCGCAGCCGCTGGCGCAGGCGATCGCGGTGACCGACATAATGCGGGACGTCCGCGGGCGTCGCATCAGCGAGGCCGCGCTTGCGCATCAGGTGTTGTAGGGCGGTTTGTGCAAGCCGGCCGGAGAGACCGTGAAGATCTCGACGCCCGTCGCCGTCACGCCGACGGTGTGCTCGAACTGGGCTGACAGCGAGCGGTCCTTGGTGACTGCCGTCCAGCCGTCGGGCTTCAGTTTCACGTGCGGCTTGCCGGCGTTGATCATCGGTTCGACCGTGAAGATCATGCCCTCGCGCAGCGCGAGGCCGGAACCGGCGCGGCCATAGTGTAGAATGTTCGGCGCGTCGTGGAAAACCTGGCCCACGCCGTGGCCGCAGAAATCGCGAACGACGGAATAAGAGTGAGCCTCAGCGAAGGCCTGGATCGCATGGCCCAGGTCGCCGGTCGTGGCGCCCGGCTTGATCGCCTCGATGCCGCGCATCATCGCTTCGTACGTGACCTCGACCAGGCGGCGGGCCTTCAGCGGCGGTTCGCCCACCAGGAACATGCGGCTCGTGTCGCCGTGCCAGCCGTCGACGATCGGCGTCACGTCGATGTTTAGGATGTCGCCGTTCTTGAGTTCGCGGTCGGACGGCATGCCGTGACACACGACTTCGTTCAGCGACGTGCAACTGGCGTAGCGGTAACCGCGGTAGAAGATGGTCGCGGGCACGGCGCCCTGGTCCGTCATGAACTCGTAGGTCCAGCGATCGATCTCGGCCGTCGTGGTGCCGGGCTTCACTTTCGCTGCGAGCATGTCGAGACATTCGGCCGCCACGCGTCCGGCCTTTCGCATGCCCGCGAACGCCTCGGGGCTATGCAGCTTGATGGCGCCGGTTGCGCGGGTGGGGGCGGTCTCAGTGGCGGTTACGAAGGTCATGCGGCTCTGTCTTTTCGGCGTTTCGGGTAATGGTCATAATATAGGACGCTATTGGAACTTGGCTAATAGGCGGTTGAAACGCAAGACGATGGAATTGCCCATTTCCCGAACCCGCGGCGCGGCCATTTTGGTCATCGGCGACGAAATCCTGTCGGGACGTACGCAGGACACGAACACGGGCTACATCGCCCGCTGGCTCGGGCAGTTGGGCATCCCGGTGCGCGAAGCGCGCGTGGTGGCCGACGTCGAGGCGGAAATCGTCGCCGCGGTCCGTCATTTGAGCGCGCGCTACGACTACGTGTTCACGACGGGCGGCATTGGGCCGACGCACGACGACATTACGGCCGACAGCATGGCGCGGGCGTTCGGTACGGCCATCGATTTTCACCCGACGGTCTTCGCTGCTCTTGCGGCTCGCTATGCGGCGTTGAACGTGGGGACATTCAACGAAGCGCGCCAGCGCATGGCCCGCATTCCTTACGGCGCCAGTCTGATCGGCAATTCGCTTTCGGGGGCGCCGGGATTTCAAATCGGAAACGTCTTCGTCATGGCGGGTATTCCGGCCGTCATGCAGGCGATGCTCGAGGACGTTCGCAAGCGCCTCGTCGCGTCCCAAGCGCTGTCATCGGTTACGGTCAGCGCGTTCCTCGGCGAGGGAACGATTGCCGCCGGCTTGGCGCGGCTTCAGAAGACCTATCCGGATGTTCCCTTAGGCAGCTATCCCTTTTCGCGAGAAGGCAAGTTCGGGACCAGCTTGGTCGCGCGCGGCGCCGATGCCGCAAAGCTGGGTGAGGTTCGCGTGGCGCTGATCGATTTGGTGCGGGCTGCAGGAGGCGAGCCGTTGTGAGTTTCGCCGGCCTCCGCTCTTGCGTCGCCGCGATGGTTCCCACACTGTCCGGCTTGTCTTCGCGCAGGCCCCTTGGCGGAACTGGTAGACGCAACGGACTTAAAATCCGTCGTTCGATGAGGACGTGCCGGTTCGAGTCCGGCAGGGGCCACCAAGCGCCGCGAAGGCGCTTGCATTGGGCGCTGCGTTCTAACGACACCGCCGCGAGTCCGGAGACCTGAGCAAGTTGTTCGTCAGATAGAGTCTGAACTCCGGACCTTTCGTGGCGAGTTCGAAGGTTTCCCATTCTTGGGTTGGTCGGGATCGCGCCGCAGACCGGCTATGAGATCGGGAAGGTCTTCAGGGAGACCCCAATGGAGGTCTACAGCTGGAGCCCCGGCGCGATCTATCCGGCTATCCGCCGGCTCGAGGCCTTGCGGCTCGTCGAGCGCGCTTCGCATCCGAAGCGCGCCTTGTCTTTGACGAAGGCTGGGCGCGCCGTGTTGGTCGCTTGGTTGGAGGCGCCGATCGAAACGGACGACGCCATGCGCCGCATCGACCAGCTGCTGCTTCGCTTCGCCTATATGGAGCACTTTCTGCCGACGTCGCGCGTGCGCGTTCAATGGTGCGCTCGCAAACTACGTCGGCGACCTGAAGAGGTACTACGCCCACAACAAAGCAAAGATGACGCCGATCGGGCGTCTCGCGCTGCAGAACGGGATCGACGTCGCGAGCGCGCATCTCAAATGGGGGCACCGCGCGCTCGGCGCGTTGCCGACGGGAAAGAAGTCAAGGGGGGACAGATGACGACCATGGTTCGCGGCGTGAACATACCCATGCGCGCGCTGCTCTTGGTGCTTGCGATTGCAGCCGGCGAGCTCGTGAGGCAACAAGTGATCTCGCCCGGAACGCCCGCGAGCGAGGCGGCGCGCGAAGCCGGTTCGATTTTGATGTACGCGATGCTTCATGCGGCCGTTTTCGCGTGGTTTGCCGCACGGTCGGGATGGCCCGCGTTGCAGCTCTTCGGCGCGATGTTCCTTGCGATGTTCGGTCTTCAGGGCGTGCTGCCGTATGCCGAAGTCTTGTACTTCGGTCCGACGCTGCCGTTTCAGCCCGCCGATGTTTCGTCGATGCCCGTCGCTGCGGTCGTCCGGCCGCACTCTCGTCGGCAGCGGCCGTTGTGCTTTTTGCCGGGCTGAACGTGACCCACGATCCTGAGCCCGCGCTGCGCCGTTCGAGTGTCTTTTCTCGGGTCTGGCGCGTCGGCGTGGCCGGTGTCGTCTATGCGTTTCTCTATTTCCTGGCCGGCATGTTCGTCGTGTATTCGCACGATTTTGCGCGCGAATATTATCGCGGCGTGGGCGGCGGAGCGATGAATCCGTTGGACCTCTTTGCGTTTCAAATCGGCCGCGGCGGCGTTTGGGCGCTGATGGCGTTGCCGTTGCTTGCTTCGCAATCAAGTTCGACGTGGGAACGATCGAACGCCTTAGGCGCCGCATTCGCCGTCTTCGTGGGCGCGTTGCTGCTCCACGAGAACCCGCTCATGCCGGGGCAGATCCGGATGCTTCACTTGGTGGAGATCAGCGTCTCGAACTTCTTGTTCGGCCTTGTTGTGGGCTATCTCTTGACCCGCCTCGTCCGGCGTTGATCAGCCGTCAGGCGACCCGGGACTTGCGGCCGCGACCGGCGACGGGCACGCGGCCCAAGCCGATCTTCTTGGCGAACGCCGAACGCAAGCGCGCATAAGCGGGCGCGACCATCGGATAGTCGTGCGGCAGGTCCCACTTCTTGCGGTAGTCTTCCGGGGACATGTTGTAATGCGTCCGAAGGTACCGCTTCAGCATCGTGAGTTTCTTGCCATCTTCAAGACAAACGATGTATTCGTCCGTCACGGAGCGCTTCACGGGCACGGCAGGCTTGCGTTCAGCATCGGCCGCCGCCGCGGCGGTTTGGCCCGCGGCCTGCGCCAGCGCACCGTGGAACGTGCAAATGATACCGGGTAACTCCGCCATCGGCACTTGATTGCGACCGACATAAGACGAGACCAAGGCGACCGTCAGGTCGACCAAGTGGTCGCCCGTTGTCGCTGCAGCTTCGCGCTCGCTCTGCGCCTCGGTCTTCGCTTTACGTGCCATATTGACTGAGAACTCCAATTTGGTCGTGGGGACACAATCGATTACTTGGTATTACAAATATTCCCGCGTGCAGCCAAGCGTCCACGAATCGCCGTTCTTAACCTTACGGCCGTTATGCAACCGGTGTCACACTTGCATATCAGTCTACGGCGGGGAATAGAAATATGGCTGCTGCAGACGCCCGCCAACTATGGCCTCCTAATA
>QKCS01000293.1 GCA_003246795.1 Alphaproteobacteria bacterium | reverse complement strand
AGGCCTTCGTTCTTCGGCTCGATCACGAAGATGTCACCGAACTCGTCATTCAACGCATGCAGCAGCGCGTCGCGCCGCTCCGCGTAGGCTTCGCGGCACCGGCGCATGTGCTTTGCGAATTGCCCCGAGGTGAGGAAGTCGGACAGAACGATCTGACTGGGAACAGGCGGCGGACGGTCGCAGTTCAAGTCCGCTTGTTTGAGGAGCGGCACCGTCGCACGCGGCACGACGAGATACGCAACGCGCAGCGACGGGAAGAGCATCTTTCCAAACGTATCGAAATAAACGACGCGATCCGCGCCCGGCATCGCGGCGATAGGCGTCCGCCCGAACGGGAATTCCATCGCATGGTCGACTTCGAAGATCCACGATCCGGCGCCCGCCGCCCACTGCCGCAGGCTCTGACGCCGCGCATCCGACATTCGGATGCCTGTCGGAAACTGGACGGACGGCGTCACGACGGCCAATGACGCGTTGGGAGCGATGCGGCATCCCTCGTCGATGTCGATCCCTTCGGCGTCAACCGTCACGCTGACTGGAACGAGTTGCGCGCTCGCTGCGATTGCCCGTGTGTTGTGCGGGCAGGGATCCTCGACCCATGCGAGGCCTCCGGGACGGCAAAGAACCTGCGCGGTCAGACGACCGGCGGCCTCGACGCCGGGGACGACAAATACCTGATCCGCCGAACATTGAATGCCGCGCACAGTCGCCGCGAACTCGGCGATGGCCTGACGCAGTTCAGGCCAACCGGCGGATTGACCTTCTTCAAGCGCAGTGGTCGGCATCTGGCGCCAACGCCGCGCTTGGAGACGCCTCCATACCGGCATCGGAAAAAGATCGAGCGCCGGAACGCCCAACGCGAACGGGATGTTTGCGACTTTCGACTCGCCGAGCGGCGCCGTCGTCCCTTCGGCGTCGCGAACAGCGCCGCGCCAGGCGACATACGTGCCGGAGCGCTTGCGCGCTTCGACCAAACCTTCGGCGATCAACATGTCGACCGCGACAACGGCGGTCCAACGCGAAACGCCCGCGTCGCGCGCAATAATGCGTGTGCCCGGAAGCTTGTCGCCGTGGCGCCAGACACCGTCGAGAATGAGATTGCGCAAGCTCTCGAACAGACGCTCGGCCAACGCACGATCGACGTCCTTACGCGCAAGACCTACGACACCGACAGCGGTACGCGCCAAGTTCAGAGCTCCCAGATCCCGCAAATAGGCTACCATTCCGAAGCGCGGCAGCGTTCAAAAGCGCGTGATCCTTGCGCATTTGTGCAAGCAATCGACCGCCGTCATTCGAGAATGATTTCCTCAACCATAAGGCCGATGCAGCAGCCCGTGCCCCGCCGTCCGCATAGGGCGAACTGGATCGTTGCGCGAAGCAAAATTCTGGATCGCCGAATGATGAGCGATTGTTAATGACAGATCGTGGATCGGCGACGCATGCAAATCTGGCTCTTTGATTTCCGCGCGCATGGACAATCATAGCGTCAAAGGGAGACCGGGCGCGTTGCCGGTGATGCAACAATGACCATCGACCGTTTAGACGCCATGCGGACGTTCGTCGCGATCGTCGACGCGGGATCGTTTTCGTCGGCAGCAAGACACCTCAGCATTTCGGTGCCCGCCATCAGCCGTCGTCTTTCCGGTTTTGAGGAACGATTGGGCACGCCTCTTCTTCACCGCACGACGCGCAGCCTCGACCTCACCGAATACGGGCTGAGTTATTATGACCGGGCCAAACAGATCCTCGCCGAGGTCGAGGAGGTGGAGCTCGAGCTGGCAGGCATGTGCAACGCGCCGACCGGCCTCATGCGCGTCGCCGCGCCGACGGCTTTCGGGCGTGCGTTCGTCGCGCCCGTCATTCCCGAGTTCTTGAACCGCTATCCGCGGGTTCGCGTGGATCTCTGCCTGGGCCAAGCGGACGCCTCGGCGCCCGAGGCCGCGGACGCTGCCGTTCAAGTCGGCGGGGCGATTGCCCCCGTTGGTGGTGTGGGAAGTCGCGCATTGGGTTCGTTCCGCCACGTACTTTGCGCTGCGCCCGGCTACCTGAAGCGCGCCGGCGTACCGCATGAGCCGGGCGATCTAACGCAACATGATTGTGTGCAAGAACGAGCGATCGCACGGGCGGGTGGTGTTTCCATCAGGATGGACTCGCATGCGAGCAGCCCGTTCAGGCGCGGCTGGTCTGCGATGACTCCGATGCAGCGCTAAATGCGGCCTTGGCCGGGTCAGGCATCGCGCGCCTTCCGTCGTTCCAAGCGCGCGAGCACGTGCGGGCTCGGCGACTTGAGGAGTTGCTCGAAAATTTCGAACCGCCGCCGACGACGACACGCATCACATACGCGAGGAAAAGCCCGGCGCTGTCCAAGGTGAGTGCGTTCGTGCAGTTACTCGCGGGGCACATATCGCAGGAACGGTTGAATCTCTAAACGGCCGACGACGTTAACGCGGCCGGACCGATCGACGGCGCGGCACCGCCCATTTGCGAATGATCACGGCGCCGTGAAGAGCAGAACGCGTCGCACCGCGTCTCGATTCCCAGTTTTCGTCTGTATTCGGATGATATGGCCAAACTGGACGGAAGCGTTCGCCTCAACTGGCCTGTGATTTCGTCGCGACGCGATGGGCAAATCAGGCCTGTCTTTGGAATTCATACTGGCAACTCTTCGAAATTGGGGCAGGAATAGCGCAAGCGTTCGATGCTGGGCGTCGACGACGATTTGAGCATTCGCGGCCCCGAACAGGCCGCACACTAGGCATGTTCGCATGCATGGCAGGAGGTGGCGCAAAGCGCCGGATCCGGCCGGACTAGGACGACCCAAGACACCTTGAATCTAGCTTGGCGGGCGTGATGCCCGCCTTTTTCTTGTGGGTATCGCCCCGCGCGCTGCGGCCTCGTCTTTCGGCACATGATCCCCTAAAAGGCGGCCAGACTCCGGGCCTCCGCCGCCGTCCACTTCCCACGTTCCTGAAAAAAGGCCGTCATGAAGATCGAACAACCCGTCGCCATCCGTCGTTTGGACTACAAGGGCGCACCTTACCGCGTGGCGCGCACGACGCTCGAGTTCCTCTTGGAACCGACGGCGACTCGTGTGCACGCGTCGTTGGACGTCGAGCCGCAACAGGACACCCCGGGTCCGTTGGAACTCAACGGCGAGCAGCTGAAGCTGCTCGACGTCAAGATCGAGGGGCGGCCGCTGGCGACGGACGCGTATGAGGTCAGCGACGGCAGACTGGTGATCAAGAATCCGCCCGCGACGCGGTTCCGGCTGGACACGTCCGTGGAAATCAACCCGCAGGCGAACACGGCCTTATCCGGCCTTTATATCTCCGACGGGATGTTCTGCACGCAGTGCGAAGCGGAAGGCTTTCGCCGGATCACCTACTCGCTCGACCGCCCGGACAACATGTCGGTCTATTCGGTGCGGATGGTCGCGGACCGGGCGCGGTATCCGGTCTTGCTCTCCAACGGCAACGATGTGGCGCGCGGGACGCTTCCCGGCGGGCGGCACTACGCCGAATGGCACGATCCGTTTCCGAAACCGTCCTACCTCTTCGCGATGGTCGCGGGCGACCTGGCGCATGTCGAGGATCACTTCGTCACAGCGACGGGGCGGCGCGTGAAGCTCGGCATCTACGTGACGCACGGCAACGAGGACAAGGTCGATTTCGCCATGGGCGCGTTGAAGCGCTCCATGAAGTGGGACGAAGAGACGTTCGGCCG
Source organism: Alphaproteobacteria bacterium (assembly GCA_003246795.1). GTDB lineage: Bacteria > Pseudomonadota > Alphaproteobacteria > Micropepsales > Micropepsaceae > SZUA-430. The sequence goes on along the minus strand of QKCS01000293.1, from coordinate 13,727 downwards.
CGAGTACGACCTCGACATTTTCAACATCGTCGCGGTCAGTGCGTTCAATTTCGGCGCGATGGAGAACAAGGGCCTCAACATCTTCAACGACAAGCTGATCCTGGCGCGGCCCGACACGGCGACCGACACGGACTACGACTTAATCGAAGCTGTCGTCGCGCACGAGTACTTCCACAATTGGTCGGGCAACCGCGTCACGTGCCGCGACTGGTTCCAGTTGTCGCTGAAGGAAGGCTTCACGGTCTTTCGCGACCAATCCTTCTCCGCCGACATGCGCTCGGGGGCGGTGGAGCGCATAGGCGACGTGCGCGCGCTCAGAATGCGACAGTTCCAGGAGGACGCGGGCCCCCTCGCCCACCCGGTGCGGCCGGACTCCTACTTGACGATCGACAACTTCTATACGGCGACCGTTTATGAGAAGGGCGCGGAGCTTTGCCGTATGGTGCGCACGATCCTGGGACCGGAGAACTTCCGCAAGGGGTCCGACCTCTACTTCGCGCGCCACGACGGCACGGCGGCGACCTGCGACGACTTCATCAAGGCGATGGAGGATGCCAGCGGCGTCGATCTTTCGCAGTTCAAACTTTGGTACAGCCAAGCCGGTACGCCCGAAGTCAAAGCCCACGGCAAATACGACGCCGCGTCCAAGACCTACGAACTGACGTTGGAGCAGAAGCTGCCCTCGACGCCCGGACAGTCGGACAAGAAGAAGCCGATGCATATTCCCGTCGCGGTCGGCCTTGTCGGGCGCAAGAGCGGGCACGACCTGAAGATTGAAATCGACGGCGCCAAAGCGACGACGCAAATCCTCAACCTTCGCGACGCGAAGCAGACGTTTAAGCTGAAGGGTGTGGGCGAACCCGTCGTGCCGTCGATCGGCCGAGGGTTCTCGGCGCCCGCGAAGTTCGCGTCCGATCTGACCGCCGAAGACCGGGCGTTTTTGATGGCGAAGGATTCGGATTCCTTCAACCGGTGGGAATCGGGACAGAAGTTCGCGACCGACTTGCTCGTGCGCATGACGGCAGACGCGCGCTCGGGCAAGACGCCGAAGCCGGACGAACTCTTCATCGAAGCGTTCGGCGAGTTGCTGCGCGACGCGAGGAAGGACCCCGCATTCACGGCGATGGCGATGCAGCTTCCGACCGAGATGGAGCTTGCGCAGGTGATCGACGATGCCGATCCGGACGCCATCCATGCCGCGCGCGAAACGCTGCGGAATACGCTTGTGACGGCGCACAAGGGCGGGTTCAAGGACACCTATCAGGCGCTGAAGACCAACGAGCCCTATTCGCCGGACGCCGCGTCGGCTGGGCGACGCGCGCTGCGAAACATGTGTCTGCGTTATCTGACCGCCGAGGACACAAAGGAGACGCGGGCCCTTGCCTTCGAGCATTTCCGCAGCGCGGACAACATGACGGACAAGGTGGGCGGACTTGCCCCTCTCGGCGACATGGAGGGCGACGAGGGCAAGAAGGCGCTGGCTCAGTTCTACGAGCAATGGAAGGCCAACCCGCTCGTGATCGACAAGTGGATGAGCCTGCAGGCGATGTCGTGCCGGCCGGACGCGCTGGCGCGCATCGAGAGCTTGACCAAACATCCGGCCTTCAACGTCGAAAACCCGAATCGTGTCCGTGCCTTGATCGGCGCGTTTGTGATGAACAATCAACTTCGCTTCCATGCGGGGGACGGCGCCGGCTACAGGTTTCTTGCCGATTATGTGTTGAAGCTCGACACGCTCAATCCGCAGGTGGCCGCTCGTTTGTGCGGCGCCTTCGAAACTTGGCGACGATTCGACTCGCGGCGTCAAAAGTTGATTCGCGAGCAGCTGACGCGCATCAACAAGACGAAAGGCCTGTCGCGGAACGTGCTGGAGATCACGGAGAAGACTCTCGGTTAGAGAGTCTTCGCAGCAACAATTGGTTGGCGGCTGTTGCAGATTGCACCCATAGGGGATGACAAGCCTTGGGTGCCCCCCATAATCGCCCTGGGGATGTGATTCGAGTCTGTACAATCTGCAAATGGCGATCGCCACACCTATAGCCGGCGCAACGCGGGTACGTGCACACGAAACGCGGGCGAAACCGGTGTCGCGGGGGAGCTCGTCGCTTTGGATCGTGCTTGGTACGCTTGCGACTATCTTGTCCGTCGTCGCGGCAGCCGGCCTTCAACTGCGCAAGGACCATGCGCTCGCGCTTCAGCAGGTCGAGCGGGAGTCGCGGGCGTTCGTTTCGCTTTCAGGCGCCTCGATTGCCGCCGCGCTCGATCGTACGCAGCAGACCCTTCTGAACGCGGTGAAGATGGCGCCGGGTCCGAGCGCCGCGGCAGATCCCGCTCTGCTCAACGTCATCGCCACCGACTTTCAAGGCAACGTCTTGTGGGACCGCAACGGCTCGCCCGGCGAGCCGCGGCGGGTGGCGGACACGGCGCTTCTGCAACGCCTGATCAGCGCGCAAGACAGCATCAAGTTCGTCGCCGGGCAGTTCGCCGACTCGGACTTCGGCAAGAGCCCGATCGCGCTTGCGATGCGCAGCGACGACATGCCCGGCGAGTTCCTGTTCGCGCTGATCGACCCGACGTTCCTCACCCATCTGCTTGAAGGCATTCAGGGCAGCCAGGGCCTCAGCGTCGCGCTTGCCGACGGTCAGTTCCGACGCGTGGCCGGAACGACGGTCGATGAATCCTTGTTCGGCGCGGCGTCGAAGTCCTTGCCGGCGACCGTTACGACCAGCCCGGCGCTGCGTTACGTCACGGACGGGAGCGCGAACTATCTTGCGGCCGCGCGCCTCATCCCCGGCTACGACTTGCGCCTCGTCACCATCACGCGCGCCGCCGACGCGCTATCGTCCTGGTACAATTCGCTTCCCCTCTACTCGATCATGATCTTCGGGCCGAGCCTGCTCGGCGCGGCGCTGGCGTGGGCGCTTTTGAATCAGATGGAGCGCACGTCGCGCGCCGACACCGTGTTGAGGCGCACCGAAGAGCGCTTCGAACTCGCCGTCAGCGGCGCGAAATGCGGCATCTGGGACTGGGATCTGGCGCACGGGCGGCTCTATTGGTCGGGCGCGATGAACTCGCTTCTCGGCCGCGGCAAGCAACCGCGCATCATCTCGCGTGAAGACGCCGAAGAACTGATCCATCCCGACGACCGTTCCGTGCTGAGCACGATCGAGGCCTCGATCCGATCGGGCGCCGAATCCTACGATCAATCGTTCCGTGCGCAGCACGCCGACGGGCATTGGGTTTGGGTGCGCGCGAAGGGCCAACACTACCGCACGGTGCGTTCGGACGGCGGTCGGTTGTCGGGAATCGTCATCGATATTTCCGATCAGAAGTCCGCGGACGAACGCGTCCACACCGCCGAACGCGTCCTGCAGGCGGCGTTCGAGAACGCGGCCGAAGGGTTTGCGCTGTGGGATCGCACCGACCGCCTCATGCTCTGCAACCAGCGGTTCTTGGAGTTCTACGGCTTGACCGACGCCAAGGCGGGCGAAACGCGCGCCGAGGTCTTCGCGCGCGCGGAAACGCCGGGCGAGAGCGAGGATGCGGAAACGCAGCCGCTCGAGATGTTCGATTCCAGCGGCACGAGCGCGACGATCGAGTTGCAGCGGGCGGGCAATCGCTGGCTTCTGGTCAGCGAGCGGCGCGCGCTGGACGACGCGAAGATCTCCGTCGCAACCGACATTTCCGCACTGAAGGCGCACGAGGACGAGCTGCAGACCTCGCGCAACCTGCTCGAAGTTCAGACTCAGGATTTGAGCGAGATCGCCAACAGGCTTGAGGCGGAGAAGGAACGCGTGGAGCAGGCGAGCCGCTCCAAGTCCGAGTTCCTGGCGAACATGAGCCATGAGTTGCGGACGCCGCTGAACGCCATCATCGGCTTCTCCGACGTCATGCGAAACGAGATGCTGGGTCAACTGCCGCCGCGCTATGTGGAGTACGCGTCGGACATCCACCGCAGCGGCCAGCATCTACTCGATCTCATCAACGACGTCTTGAACATGGCGCGGATCGAATCCGGCAAGCTGGAACTCGACCGTGCGCCAGTCGATATAGGCACGCTCGTGCGCGAAGTCGTGCGCACCGTCGAGCCTCGCGCAAAGGAGGCCGGGATCGAGATCAGGGTCAACACGCCGGAACTGCCGCGCGTGTTCATCGACAAGCGGACGATCAAGCAAGTCCTGCTGAACCTGATGTCCAACGCGGTGAAGTTCAACTCGGACGCCGGCGTGATCACGGTCGAGACGCGCCGCGAAGAGGGCGGCATTTCGATTTGGATCCACGACACGGGCATCGGCATTGCGGAGCTCGATCTGCCGCGCGTGGTCAAGCCGTTCGAACGCGTGGAGCCAGCCTCGCTCGGTCGGCGACGCGGCGGCATGGGACTGGGCCTTGCGGTTTCGAACGCGCTCGTCGAAATGAACGGCGGGAGTCTCGAGATCGAAAGCGAGCTCGGCGTCGGCACGAGCGTCTACTTCACGCTTCCGCTCGCTCAAGCCTGAGCGTCCTCACAGATACCAATCGTATTCGTGCGCCGGAATGTGATTGCGGAAGCGGTCGCTTTCCGCGCGTTTCGTCGCGCAAAAAAGATCGATATACGCGGGACCCAGATACTCGCGCAGGATCGAACCGTTCTCCAGGGCGAGAAGGGCCGCATCGATGCTAAACGGCATTGTCTGATCGACGAACGCGGTTGCGTCGTCCTCGAACGGCGTGCCGGGATCGAGGTGCTCGACGATGCCGTGGTGGATTCCCGTCAGCATGGCCGCCAGGACGAGATACGGATTGGCGTCTGCGCCGGCCAAGCGGTGATCGATGCACCGCGCATCGCCCTCGCCTGTGGCGCCGACAACGGTGGTGCGGTTCTTGTAACCCCAACGCTTGTTGCGGGCGACGGCGCCGGGGCCAACGAAGCGGCGAAACGCGTTGGCGTTCGGCGCAAAAAGAGCAATCGAATCGGCCATCACCGCCTGTAGCCCTCCAATCCCGAAGCGGAGGATCGCATCGCCGTCGATTCGGCCGTCGTCGAAGGCGTTCTCGCCGCCGCCTTTGAGCACCGCCGCTTGAATGTGCATTGCGCTGCCCGCGGCGCCGAGGAAGGGCTTTGCCATGAAGGTGGCGTCGCGGCCATGCTGACGCGCGACGGCGCGAGCAATCTGGCGCAAGAAGACGGCATGATCGCCGGCCCGCACTGCATCCGGCGCGGTCGCCAGGCTGACGCGATATTGCCCGGTAGCGGCGCCAGGCGTCGTCGCAACGGGCGGCAGCCCTTGCGTTTCGGCTGCCGCCACAACCGCATCGAGGATTTCTTTCGCGACCGCATCTTCGTTTCGGTCTCCGCCTTCGACGTCCTTTGGCATCTGTGGGATGCCGTCTTTTGCACGCTCTCGACCGATGAGTTGGAATTCAAGCGTGCATCCGACGGACGGCGTCAGATCGAGATCGGCGAATCGCTCGACGACGCGCGCCAGCACATTTCGCGGTTCGCCGAAGTAGGGTTCGCCCTTTCCGTTGCACAGGGTCATCAGGACTTGCCCGTGCGGACGCTGCGACCAATTGACCCTCGTCAGCGTGCGCGATACCGGATGCGCGGTCCCCTCCCGCGCGCCGTCCGACGTCCCGCAGTCAATGCCGTCGATCATGTCCCCGCGCGCATCGAGAAAGTAGATCGTGTAGGGAATCTGCATCCCCGATTCGAATATGCGTTCGAGTTCGGTGCGTTCGATGCGCTTTCCGCGCACGATGCCGCAGAGATCGACAAACACGCAGTCGACGTACTGAACTTGAGGATTTTCTTGCAGAAAAATTTCGAACGCGGGGACACCCGACGGATCGCGCGATTGCCCGCCCGTGTGAACATTCATTGAAGTCTGCACCCCGAAGCCCTACCCACTAGACCTCGTATCGTGCACCTGCAGCAAAGGGCTCCATGCGCGATGCCATCAACCGACGATTGTTTGCTGCCGCAGCGATTCTGCCGAATTCAACGTCTTGTGGTGCGGCAGAAAGCCCTGCCTCTACGGCAGCCCAGTGCTTGTTGTAAGGTTGGGAAATGACTAATGTCGAGCCTAAGTCGCGCTAGAACGTGCGGTGGGGACTCTTGGCTTCAGAGACGGCGGCCTAAGCTGCCGTTTTTCGTACAAGGGCCTTGTGCGTTGACCTTGTGTGCGACGAGGGGACAGATGGCCACCATGACGGCCATACATGGAGAGAAGGAATGAATAGAACTGGTCTGTTTCTCTTTATCGCGGTCGTCATCCTGGCGGTCGCCGCGTATTGGTATTACTCGACCCAGATGAAGAAGGACGGCGAAGCGGCGCCCGAGGCGACCACCGAGCAGCCGATGGAAGGCGAAGCGATGCCGACCGAAGAAGCCGCTCCGATGGAAGGCGAAGCGATGCCGACCGAAGAAGCCGCTCCGATGGAAGGCGAAGAAGCCGCTCCGATGGAAGGCGAAGCTGCTCCGGCCGAAGAAGCTCCGGCCGAAGAAGCTCCGGCTGAGGAAGCTCCGGCCGAAGAGACGCCCCAATAAGCGGGCGGCGACAACAATCCACTTGACGCGATTGGGCACGCGGTTCGCTAATGCGGACCGCGTGTTTTTTTGTGCGCGTATCCCATCGCGCGCATTCGATACGCAAGACCCTACGGGAGATTCTCATGAATAGATCAGGCTTGATCGCGCTCATCGTGGTCATCGTGCTTGGCGCCGTCGGCTACTACTACTTCACGCAGACGAAGAAACCGGCCGGCGAAGGGGAGGCAACGGAGACAGCTACCACCGAAGCGGCGTCCGGCGAGGAAGAAGCTCTGCTGTTCACGTGGGAGAACTGGGCGGACCCGCCGTTCGTGGCCGAGTACAAAGAAAAGTACGGCGTCGAGCCGCGCTCGGCGATTTGGGCGGACGAAGACGAAGCCTTCGCGAAGATGCGCGCCGGCTACAAGCCCGACGTGATGGGGCCCTGCTCTTACGAATTCGGCCGTTGGCAAGAGGCAGGTCTCATTCAGCCCATCGACGTCACGAAGCTGAAGCATTGGAAGGACATTCCGGACTATCTGAAGACGATTCCGGGCATGATGAAGTCCGAAACCGAGGCGTGGTTCATCCCGCAATATTGGGCGAACACGTCCGTCACCTACCGGACGGATCTTGCGCCCGAATATGTCGGCAACGAGAGCTGGAAGATCCTGTTCGATCCGAAATACAAGGGCCGGGTTGCAGGCCTGGACGGGGTCGACGACACCGTGACGCTGATCGCCAAGACCTGGGGCGTCGATCCGTACAACATGTCCCCGGAAGACTGGGAAACGGTGAAGGCCAAGTTGCGCGAGTTCGTGGCCAATGCGCGCTTCATTTCGAGCGACGAAACCTCTCTGAGCCAGGGGCTCGCGTCGGGTGAAATCGTGGCGGCGATCACGTGGAACCAGACGCCGGCGTCGCTGAAGCGCGAAGGCAAGCCCGTCGCCTACATGAATCCGCCGGGCGGCATGTTCACCTATGTCTGCGGCATGGTCCTTCACGCCGAGTCGAAGAACATCGAAAAGGCGTATACGCTCATCGACAGCGGCATTTCGCCGGCGGCGATGAAATATCAACTTCAAGATCTCAACAACGGGCCGGCGAATATGAGCATCTTCGCCGACTACACGGACGAGCAACTGGCGGAGCTCGGCTTCGTCCGCGACGTCGAATCGTTTCTGAAGTCGGGCACGTTCCAAGTGCGGCTCAAGAACAAGGAAGAGATCGTCAAATTCTGGACGGAGATTCGCGGCGGCGGCTGACGCGGCGGGCCACGCCTGTTGATCTATCGCTCGGGCGCGGCGGCCGCGCCCGGGTTTCTTATTGTTGCGGCAGGGTCGCCGCGTCGACGCCGAGCTCCTTGCACATCGATGCAAGCGTTCCGCGCCCTTGTGCCGGCGCGTGTTGCCTTCTCAGCGACATGAACCGCCGAACGACTTGCCGGCTGAAATGACGCCGCTCGTCCGGCGTCAAACGCGTGACCAGTTCGGCGGTGGTTGTCTGGCGTTCGCGAACGACGGCGGTCTCGGCGGCGGCGATACGCGCCGTCGCATCGCGAAACGCGGTTTCGTCGAAAGGCTCCTTGCGAAAGGTCTTGAACATCGCGCGCCGCGCATCGACGACATCGCGGCCCAGGCGGCGGAACTCGCCCATGCGTTCGCCGAGCACGGCGCACATCTTGATCGCGCCCGAGCGCGGGAGCAATTGCAGGACGATCTCGGGACGCATGCCGCCTGCAGCGCCGCCGCTGACCGCCGCCGCGATCGAGCGGTTCCGCGCGACTATCAGGCCCATCACGATCACGCCGATCAAGAAGAAATTCAAACATAGCGAGGCGATGAACCAAAAACTCCATCGCCGAGGTTCGCGCACGACTTTGCTCATGAGCCACCCATGTCGTTCCAAAGATCCGTGTCGAGGTCGCCAAGCGCGACGAGCGCCGGATCGATCTCGGACGCCTCGCCCACGCCCGCCCAGCTGGGCAGAGCCGCGCCGACCGCCAATCCCAGCGCCAGCGAAACCGCAAGTGCCGCCGCCTGTGCCCAACGCAAAGGCGCACCCGCGAAGATCGCGAGCGAATCGCGCCGCGTTCGGGAAACGACCCCAAGGTTCTTTCTTCAAGCACGCGCGTAACCGGCGCTGTTTCAGCCGCGTCGAGCATGCGGTCGAACGCGGCTTCGGCCGCCAGCAAATTCGCGACCTCGGCCGACGCTTCGACGAAGGCCTCCGCCTCCGCGCGCACGGCTTCGGGCCAACGCCGGAAGTCGGCGCCGTAGGCTTCGAGTAGGGATTTGAACGTCTCAATGTTCATCGGCACGTCTCATTCGGTGTCGTTCTTTGCGAACAAATCGTCACTGAGGGGCTTCAGCAGTTTCTTCAACGTGCGCCGTCCGCGCGACAGAAGACTTTCGATCGCCTCGACGCTGACGCCCATGATGTCGGCGGCGTCGATGTTCGTCAGGCCTTGGTAGTGGCAGAGCACGACAGCCTCGCGCTGCCGGCCGGGCAGACGCTGCAGCGCTTCATTCACGGCGGCGGCGAGCTGCGTCTCGTAGAGTTTCGCCGCGGGGTTCGGCGCGTCGTCCGCCATCTCCGGCACGTCGTCCAACGCGGAAGCCGGGCGGCGGCGGAGCCGGTCATAGCAGAGGTTGATCGCCACGCGATGCAGCCAGGTTTCGAATTTGGCCTTGCCGGGCCGCCAACGCGCGGCGTGCGTCCACACGCGCACGAACACTTCCTGCGCCACGTCCTCGGACTCGGTCCGGTCGGCCAGCATGCGGCGGGCGAGATTCAGGATCTTCGGCAGGTGGCGAGCCATGATCGCGCGCGCAGCCGTGCGGTCGCCGTTCGCGACGCGCGCGATCAGTTCGCCGTCGGGGTGCTTCGACCACTCGCCTCCGTCCAGACTCAATCCAACCGTCGTTCCGGCTTAGGCCAGGGCGGATGATGATCGCCAGTTCCATTCCTCGCTTCCGTCATGCGTCCGGCCCCAAAACGTTCGCCCGGTTGAACGGCAGATGAGCGAAACTCCGCCGCGTGGGCCGGAAATCGCGCCTTTGAGGGGTGACATCCGGCCCGGCCCTCCCATATTAACGCGCCTTGAGAGCGGACCCTTGCGGGTCCCCAGGGTAAATGGATGACCAACGCCTCCGTCTTGAAGACGACCGACGATACGGTGCCCGCCGACGTCCTCCGCGGCGTGATCGCCCTCGCCCATCACGCGGGCGCGAAGGGTTGGGTGCCGGCGACGAGCGGCAACTTCTCCGTCCGCATCGACAAGAGCGCCTGCGCCGTCACAGCATCGGGCGGCGACAAGGGCGCGCTGACGGCGGCGGGCGTCATCCGCGCGGGTATCAACGGTCCTGCGCATCCGCGCGCTTCGGCGGAGGCACCGCTGCACTATCTCATGTACAAGCTGTCGCCTTCGATCGGCGCGGTGGCGCACGTGCACGCACAACCCGCGGTGCTCGCGTCGCTTGTGCTGGCGCAGGACGGGCGCGTGCGGATCGAGGGGCTCGAGCTGTTGAAGGCGCTCAACGGCATCAAGACGCACGCGACGCATGTCGACGTTCCGGTGTTCGAAAACGACCAGGACATGGACGCGCTTGCAGCCCGCGTCGAAGCGCGGTTGAAGGCGGATGAATTGGGTTGGGGCTTTCTGCTGGTCGGGCACGGGCTTTACGCCTGGGGCGCCGACACGCAGGAGACGCTTCGCCATCTGGACGCGTTCGACTATCTTTTCACGCTGATGCTGAAGATGAAGGGAATCCCGGCATGACCACGCTCACGGTGTTCGACCTGACCAAAGGCGGCGCGGCGCAGGCGCAAACGCGCGACGCGGAGGAGATCCTGAAAGCACTCGTGCCGTTCGACGTGCGCTATGAGCGCTGGGAGGCGAGCAAACCGCTGGCGCCGGGCGCGGGCCAGGACACAGTGTTGGAGGCCTATGCTCGCGACGTGGATCGGCTGAAGAAGATCGGCGGCTACCAGTCGGCCGACGTGGTGCGTATGCATCCCGAGCATCCCGACCGCGAGGCGATGCGCAAAAAGTTCCTGTCCGAGCACACGCACGCCGACGATGAGGTGCGCTTCTTCGTCGAGGGCGCGGGGGCCTTCTATCTGCGCAACGACAATCAAGTGCTGCAGGTCGTGTGCGAGGCCGGCGACCTTCTGTCGGTGCCGATGCACACGCGCCACTGGTTCGACATGGGGCCGAAGCCGTTCTTCGCGGCGATCCGCCTGTTCACGACGCCTGAGGGCTGGGTCGCGGAGTTCACCGGCGACAAGATCGCCGACACGATCCCAAAATACGCCGCGTGAGTCGCGCCGTCCTTCTCGACATCGAAGGCACGATCGGCGACATCGCCTTCGTGCGCGAGGTGCTGTTCCCGTTCGCGCGGGCGCGGATCGGCGACGCGCTCAAGGCGCGCTGGGACGATGCGGAAGTCGCGGCGACAGTTCGCGACGCGCGCGCGGCGTCGGGAAACGCGCTCAGCGATCCGCGCGAAGCGGCGCGACAGTTCCTGGCTTGGATGGACGAGGACAAGAAGGTCACGCCGCTGAAGACGCTGCAAGGCATCGTCTGGCGCGACGGCTACGCGTCGGGCGAACTTAAGGCGCACCTCTATGCCGACGCCGTCGATGCGATGCGGGCGTGGGCCAAGCGCGGCGTCAAGATCTTCATCTATTCCTCGGGGTCGATCGAGGCGCAGAAACTCTACTTCGCGCACAGCGTGGCGGGCGACCTGCGGCCGATCATCGGCGACTACTTCGATACGACGACGGGGCCGAAAGGCGACGCGGCGTCCTATACGAAGATCGCCGCGCGGATCGCGTTCGAACCCCGGTCGATCACCTTCTTCTCCGATGCGCCCACCGAGACGGACGCGGCGCGCGTGGCCGGGCTTTCGGTCTATCGCGTCGACCGCGCGAAGCCGGCCGCGTTCGAGGGTCGCGACGGCGAGACGGCCGTGATCGGATCGCTTGCCAAGACCGTCGATCGCGTGAGCTGAGCTACGTTTCCTTCGGGAAGACTTCGCGGGCGATTTCCGCATTCGTCGCGTCGACGTTGACGACGCCTCCGACCGTCGTCGCGTCGACGTCGATCCAAGCGAGCGCGACCGTGGCGCCACGCGACAGCGACCAAGCCGATGAGGTCACGCGCCCCACCTTTCCGTTGCGGGTCGAAAACGGACCCGGCGGCAACGGCGCCTCGCTTACGAGCTGAACCAGCGCTTCGCCCGGCGGCTTCGCCTTTCGAAGCGCCTCGGCGCCGTTGAAGCGCCGCGCGAGATCGGGGCGAAAACCCAACTCCGCCGGGGTGCGCCGCTCGGCAGCGTCGCGCGCAAGCTGCGCGGGCACCCAGTCGATCCCGGCCCGCGGCACGGCGTTGTCGATCCGCAGCGTTTCGAGCGTTTCGGCTCCGGCTGCCGCGACGCCGAAGGACGCGCCCGCCCGCCAAAGACGATCCCAGACGACCGTGGCGTCGTCCGCGTGCATCCAGAGTTCGAGTGCGTCGCCGTCGCGCACGATCGCCACCTGCGCGGGACGCCATGACGGACGCACGACATTCCCCGTGCTCGCAGGCTCGCCGCTCAAGCCCGCGGCGGCCAGCAAGTCGGCCGCGCGCGGGCCGCGCACGCCGATCACGGCGCGCGTGCCGGTGGCGTTGGTCACCTTGGCGTCGAAGCCGCGCGCGCCGTCGGCTAGCCAGGCAAAATCGCGCACGCCCGTCGACAGCTCGAATGCGGTCTCCGAGAAGCGCACGATGAGACCCTCGCCGCGCACATAGCCGGTGTCGTCGCACCATAGCGTGCGCGCCGTCTGGCCGGCTTCGAGAACAGCCGCATCCGCAACGGTCGCCGCGCTGAGATAGGCGGCGGCGTCCTTGCCGTCGACGAGCCAATACTGGCGCGCCGACAGATCGGCGAGCGTTACGCGCGTAGTCAGCGCCGCATGCTCTTCGGCCGGCGAGGAAAAGACGGCCGGGATCGTGAAGCCGCACTGCACGGCCCACGCGTTCGTCGTGCAGAGTTCGGCCGTGCGCAGATGAAGGGGCGTCGGCAGGTAGGCGCGCGAGGCGACGTCGCTCATGCCGCCGCCCCCCCGTTCGCCAGGACGGCCTCGGCCGCGTTGCGTCCGTTGATGCCCGTCACGCCGCCGCACGGATGCGTTCCCGCACCGCAAAGATAGAGGCCCGCGATCGGTGTTTGATGGCGGCTCATGCCCGGCCCGGGGCGCAGCGGACCGAGTTGGTCGAGCGCGATGTCGCCGCCGTGCCAATGGCCGCCGGCGCTTCCGGCCGCCTGCTCGATGTCGGCCGGCGTGAAAAGCTCGGCGGCCAGGATCAGATCGGGCAGATCGGGCGCGTATTGGCGCAACGTCGCGCCGACCGCGGCGATGAGATCTTTCTTGGCCTGGTCCCACGTGCCCGACGCCAGCGTTTTGGGCACATAGAGCACGTGCGCCGACAAGACGTGCTGGCCGGGCGTCGCCAGCGACGCGTCGTGGGTCGAGGGGATGGTGATCTCGAGCGCGGGGTCGGCCGGAAGCGTTCGGCGCTCGTAGGCGGCGAACGCGCGATCGAGATGGTCGATCGACGGACAGATGACCAGGCGTTCTTTGAGCAGGCGCTTGTCGATGCCCTTGAACGACGGCAAGGCCGCAAGCGCCAGATTGACCTTGGCGACGCAACCATCGGCGCGAAATCCTCTCAACCGGCGCTTCAGACCAAACGGCAGAAGCCGTTCGCCTCCCAAGCCCAGAAGGGTCGTCTTGGGATCGAGGCTCGAGACGACGACCGGCGCCGCGATCGTTTCGCCGCTTTCAAGGGCGACGCCCGTCACCTGTCCGCCGTTGAACACGAGCTTGGCGACGCGGGCGGACAGGCGCGTATGCACGCCTGCGGCCTCAGCGGCCTTCGCGAGCGCCGCGACGAACGCGCCGGCGCCGCCTTGCGGGTGGACGATGCCGTCGGGCGCGTCCGCTTCGATCGCGCCGCGCAAGGCGGCCAAGAACGCCGTGCCCTGCGTGCGCGGGCTCAGAGCGCTTCCCAAGATCGTGTCAAAGGCGAGCAAGCCTTTGAGAAGCGGCGCCTCGAACTCGGCGTCGAGGAGTTCGGCGATCGAGCCGTCGAACACCTCCGCCATGTCGGCATCGAGCGCCGTAGGCTTGGCGGCGGCGCGACCGGCAAAGAGCCCGCCGCGCCCGCCCT
>QKCS01000047.1 GCA_003246795.1 Alphaproteobacteria bacterium | reverse complement strand
CATCGATCCGCGCGTCGTCGTTGACCGGCTCGTGATGGAAAAGGCAAAGTTGCTTTGCGCCCGCCATCTGGCAGAGTTCGACGCCGAGTACATTGCTCGAATGGCCCCAGTCCTCCTTCAGCGATATGGAATCGGCGAGCGAGTACATCGCGTCGAAGATGACGAGATCGGCGTCGCGGAAGAAAGCGGCCGCACGCTCCATTTCCGCGTGATCCTCCGGTTTGTGCTCCGCGTCGGTGGTGTAGACGACGGTCTTTCCGTCCTTCTCGATGCGATAACCGTAGGAATCATTGCCGTGCAGTTGCAGCATGCCCGTCACCGCGGCGCCCGCAATGTCGTAGCGCCGGCCAGGCTCCAGCGTGACGAACTCGATCGTGGCGGCCAACGCCTCGAACTCCACCGGAAAACACGGTTCGTGGTTCTGTCCGCGGATCGCCTGTTCAAGCTTCGGATGGCACGAATAGAGACGAATGCGGTTGCCCGGAATGAACGCCGGCACGAAGAACGGGAACCCCATGATGTGGTCCCAATGCACGTGCGAAACCAGCACGTGATAAGTCTGCGGCTTCGCGGGCCCGTGCTTGGCGACCGCCGACAGCGAGAACTCCCGCACGCCCGTGCCCAAATCGCAGATGAGATGGTCCGGCCCGCCGGTGTCGATCTGCACGCACGGTGAGTTGCCGCCATAGGTGCCCCACTCCGCGAAACCGAGTTCCCGGTCGCAAAACGCGCGCGCCTTTTCGGGCGTGTCGAGCCCTTTGCCCGCGCCTTTAACGAGCGCGTTGACGACCTTCGCCCGCACGGCCTGCGCGTTCAAAGGCGTCGGCAGCGATCCGCGCGCTCCCCAGAACACGACTTTCATGGGCGCCTCGCTTCAGTTCGGCACTAGTTTCTTGACGGCCTCGTCGACCGTCTCGAACAGCGGAAACACCAGATGGAAGCGGCTGATCGTGAAGATCTCGCGCAACAGCGGCTGCAGCGCCGCCACGCCGAACGCCTTGCCGTCAGCCTTGCCAGCCTTGAACACGATCATAAGAGAACGCAGGCCCGCGCTGGAAATGTAGTCGACGCCCGAAAGATCGATGACCAGCGCCTTGTCGGCTTTCGCCATCGCGGCGGCGAGCGCGTCCTTGAACGGGTCGGCGTTCGTGAGGTCGATGCGCCCGGCGGCCGAAAGCACCACCGCCGCCCCGACCGCCCGCTCGCTCCACTTCGCCGCCTGCTCGCCCATCTGCCGCGCCCGGATTGCCTCGCTCCCGGATCATCGCACAAACCGCCCGAACCCGCGATCCATTCCGTGTCTGTCAGGCGCTCTTGAGCGGTTCCAAGCGAATACCGGTCGCTGTTTGGAATTCGGCAACGCCCCTGTCGATCGTTTCGGGGAGCAGCCAACGGTGTGCGATGTCGTCGTCGGCGATGCCGCCCGCGCGCATACGTGCGCCTGACCAAACGAGCTCATGCAGCAGCCAATAGGCCTCGAAGTACTGCACATGCGCGGTTTCGACGGCCCGTCCGTCGATAGCAAGCGAGAAAGCGCCGCGCGAGACCGCGCTACACGGCGCGCGCGATCGCGCCGAGCCACGCCGGCATGCCCGGCACGTGGCTCTTCAGCCGCGCGAGAGTCGCAGCGATGTCGAAGGCGGGCGCTGCGATCGTCGTGCTCGACCAATCGAAGACGCCAGTCGCGCGCCCGTTCTCGACGCAAACGTTCGTGAAGACGAAGTCGCCGTGGCAGATCGCGTCACGCCCTCCCGCGGGCCGGTTCGCGCGCAAGCAATCGAGCCCCGCGGCCAAGCCGCCGAGCGCGTGCGTGTCGATGCGTTCGGTCAGCAGCCGCAGTCGGCCGTCGAAACCGGTCGTATCCTCCCCAAAGCCGGCGCGCGCAATTTCTTGACGCAGCGGCGCCGGATCGAGCGCGTGCAACCGCGCCTGCAGCGCGCCGAGCAAGGGCGGCACCCGGACCAAGGCCTCGTACACGATCCTCGGAATCCGCATCGGATGCGCCGCCACCATGCCAGGCCGCATGATCTCTTGCAGCAGGACCTTGCCAGGCAAACGTTCCGCAATAAGAAAGGGCGCGCCCAAGGCCGCGCTCGAAACCTCCGCGGCGAAGACGCGCGGCACCGGATATCCCTGCTGCGCCAGCACGCGATGCACGACCGCTTCGCGCTGAATCTGGCTCGCATCCTTCAGCGGCATGAGACGGCGCACCACCAAGGGCCCGTCGAAACCGGACGGCGCGCCTGCGAGACGAAACGCATCGACGACCGCCTCACCGCCCGCGCCGAGACGACACGGCGCCTCGGCAAAGCGCAGGGCGCGCGCGCCGGTCACCTCGCGCAACACCGCGAGCAAACTGTCGGGCGCGACGTCGGGAAGGCCTAGTGCCGTGCGTTCGTTCTGCATCCGCCGCGATGCATACGCCGAAGACGGCGGCGGCCTCAATGGCGGGCGACGAGATCCTTTTGATACGTGCGCCCGGCGGCGAGGAACGACAAGGCGGCAGGAATGAAGATGAGCGCCGTCGCCGCCATCGAGAGCCGCAAGCCTTCGCCGTAGGCCGCGGCGCAGATCGTCTTCTGCGCCTCGTCCATCGAAGCCAGCGCTTCGCGCGAGCGGCACATCCCGTTCGTCAGCACGCCTTCCATCCCGTGCTCGGCGATCTGCATGCTCATGAACATGTCGCTGAGCCAGCCCACGATCTGCGGCCCGAGCCCGTTGCCGATCAAGGCGATGAGCAGCAATAGGATCGCGATCGCCGACGCGCGCGAGCGCGTCGTCACGACCCCCTGCCCCATCGTGTACTGCGAGCCCAGATAGGTGAAGTGCGACGCCGCGCCGAAGCACCATAGCACGCGCGCGAGTCCGAGTTGTTCGGTCGGCATGAAGAAGCCGGCGAGATAGAGCGGGATCGACAGCAAGAGTCCCGCCGCCGGTATCCAAGCGACCGCCGTCGGAGAACGCGGCGTCAGCTTCTCCGTCGCGAAGCCGCCGATGAACGTACCCGCGGCCGCGGCAAGCGACAGCGGCACGCCGAACTGCAGCGCGAAGGCGCCGGGCGAGATGCCGTGGATGCGCTGGGCCATCGGCGCCTGGAAGCCGGCGAGCCCGTAGCCGACGAGCGCGGTCAGCGAGGCCCCCAGCGCCATCAGCCAGAACGACCGCTTCGTCATCAGTTCTTTGATCGTCTCGCGTAAGTTCGCCTTCTCCGGCCGCGCCATGCCCGGCGGATCCGAGAAGCCGCGCGGCGGTTCCTTTATCGTGAAGAAGACGATGAGCGCGATGATCACGCCCGGCGCCCCGATGACGATGAAGGCGATGCGCCAGCCCTCGACGCTCGCCCAGTCGATCGGACCGAACATCGAAGCCATGTTCCACGTCGCGAGCCATTGCTCGACGTTCGTGCCGGTCAAGTCCGTCGCGATCGGCCCGCCGAAAGCGTTGGCGAGCGCCGCCCCGATCGTCACCCCCATCGAATAGATGCCGAGCGCGTTCGCCCGGCTCTTCGGTCTGAAGTAGTCGCCGATCAGCGAGTTGGCCGGCGGCGTGCACCCCGCCTCGCCGATCGCCACGCCGACGCGCGCGACCAGCAGAAAGAGGAAGCTGGTCGCGAGCCCGCACAGCGCCGCCATCACCGACCAGATCGCGATGCAGATCGCGATGATGACCACGCGGTTGTAGCGGTCGGCCGCCATCGCAATGGGAATGCCCATCAAGGCGTAGAAGATCGCGAACGGCGGTCCGTTCAAGAACCCGTATTCGGTGTCGGAGAGATCGAAGGCGTCGATGACGGGCTGGGCGATGACCGAGAGCAGATTCCGGTCGATGAAGTTCAGCGTATAGACCAGCATCAACAGGATGAGGACGTAGTTTCGGTACGCGGGCGTGCCAAAGCTCTCCCCGCCGGCGGCTGGCGCCGCCTCTGCCGTCGTCACTGCCACGTTTCCCCCTGATGTGTTTTTTGAGTTGCGAATGGCGTGTCCGGGCGACTTTACCCCGAAAGCGCCCGCGCGCAATGCGCGCGCACCCGCCCTCGCCCGCGAAGGCGGACCATCGGCGCCTTGTCGATGCCGCTCACATCCCCCTGGGCGGCAGCGGTTTGTCCTTGATGACGTCGAGATTGCCGCGTCCTGGCACGAAGTTCGCTTCGAGTCTGATGCCGTCCGGATCCTCGAACAAGACGGAGTAGTAGCCAGGCGCCCACGGTCCGTCTTCCGGCGCACGCACGATCTTCGCGGCCATCTCGACGAGCGCGCCGTGCAGCGTATCGACGTCCTCGCGCGACCGCAGACGGAAACAGAAATGATGCAGCCCGACGCGCCGCTGATCGAACGGCGTGTCGCGATGCTCCGCCGCCGCCGCGCGGATCATCACCCCGGTCCGCCCGCCGATGCAGTAGAACGTCGCGGGATCGTCGTACTGCACGACCATGCCGAACACGTCGTGCAAAAGCTTTCGATAGAACGGCCGGCTGCGTTCGAGGTCACGGACGCTAAGCTGAATGTGGGCAATGCCGTTCAAATCGATCATGGGCGGCTCCTTTCCGCGCGAGATGAGCGCACGCGGAGACCCGCATCAAGCCCTGCGGCAAGTCAAACGTCGGTCTTCAACGCAGACGGCCATCCGCGGGGCGGCCGCCCGCGTGTCAGCCTTATTTCGATTGATGCTGCAGCATCATGTCCTGCTGCTCGAGCATCTGCTCCATCATCTGCTGCATCATGTCCATGCGCTGCTGCATGTGCTGATAGCGATCCGGGTCGCCGGCGCCTTGAC
>QKCS01000133.1 GCA_003246795.1 Alphaproteobacteria bacterium | reverse complement strand
GGCGATGCGCGAAGAGAGCGCGGAGACTGTGCTCAACGTGGCGCGCAAGATCGCGGGTGCGGCGCTGGACGCCTTCCCGTTGAAGGAAATCGAATCCCTCGTCGCCGAGTGCCTGCACAAGCTGCACCGCGAACCCCGCATCGTCGTGCGCGTCGCCGAGGCGTCGGCCGAGCAGCTGCGCGGCGATATCGATGCGCTGTGCCAGCAGCACGGCTTTACGGGCCGCGTGATCGTTCTGGGCGAGAGCACGCTGGACGGCGCCGATTGCCACATCGAGTGGGCCGACGGCGGCATCGAACGCGACCTGTCGGCCATCAACGCCGCGATCGACGAGTGCGTCGAACGTTGGCGCACCTCCCTTTGGAATAAAGAGGTCTGACGATGTCAGAGACAACCGACGTCAACCTGCCGAATCTGGAGTCGACCGCGCCGCCAGCCGACATCGTGCCCGAACCCGAGGTCAAACGCACGGCGACCGACCTCGAGGCCGTGTACGACGTCGCCGTCAACGTGTCGGCGGTTCTGGGCAAGGCGACCATGGAAGTGAGCCAGCTCTTGAAGCTCAACCGCGGCGCCGTCGTCGAGCTCGACCGCAAGATCGGCGAAGCCATCGACATCTACGTCAACGACCGCCTCGTCGCCCGCGGCGAGGTGGTGCTGGTCGAGGACCGTCTCGGCATAACGATGACCGAAATCGTCAAGGGCGACAGGTCGTAACAGGAAGCATTCGAGGACAAGTCCCATGCGCCTTCTCATCATCGGACAACTGAACGGCCAGATCGGCGCCGCGACGAAGATCGCGATCGACCGGGGCGCCAAGGTTGCCCACGCGACGACGATCGAACAGGGCCTCGCCGAGCTGCGCGACGGCCACGGCGCCGACCTCCTGATGGTCGACGTGGCGCTCCCCATCGACCAGCTCGCCGCGCAACTGCGCTCCGAACGCATCCACGTGCCGATCGTCGCCTGCGGCATCGGTTCCGACGCCTCCGCGGCGGTCGACGCGATCAAGGGCGGTGCCAAGGAATACATCCCCCTGCCGCCCGACGCGCAGCTCATCGCCGCCGTGCTGGCCGCCGTCGCCGACGAAAGCCATCAGCTGATCTTCGAAGACAAGGCGATGGAGCAAGTCATCGCCCTTGCCGAGCAGGTGGCGCCAAGCGAAGCCTCGATCCTCATCACCGGCGAGTCCGGCACCGGCAAGGAAGTCATGGCGCGGCACGTCCACCGCAAATCGAATCGCGCCGACAAGCAGTTTATTTCGATCAACTGCGCCGCGATCCCCGACAACCTTCTCGAGTCCGAGCTCTTCGGCCACGAAAAGGGCGCGTTCACAGGGGCGATCGCCCGGCGCGTCGGCAAATTCGAGGAAGCGAACGGCGGCACGCTGCTGCTCGACGAAATCTCGGAGATGGACGTCCGTCTTCAGGCGAAGCTCTTGCGCGTTCTTCAAGAGCGCATCATCGATCGCGTCGGCGGCTCGAAGCCGATCCGCGTCGACATCCGCATCATCGCGACCTCGAACCGCGACCTGAGCCAGGCGGTGCGCGAGGGCACGTTCCGCGAGGACCTGCTCTATCGCCTGAACGTCGTGAACCTGAAAATCCCGCCGCTACGCGAACGTCCGGCCGACATCCTGGCGCTGGCGCAGTTCTTCTCGCGGAAATACGCGGACGCGAACGGCGTTGCCGTGCGCCCGATCGCCGAAGCCGCGAAACACGCTCTGACGACCTACACCTGGCGCGGCAACGTGCGCGAACTCGAGAACACGATCCACCGCGCCGTTTTGCTCGCCCAAGGGCCGGAGATCACCGAGGCCGCGATCCGCCTGCCGGACGGTTCGAAGGTCGGCGACGCGGTCGCGATCACGACCCCCGCGGCCATCGCGCGCGCGGCCCAAGCGGCCGAAGCGGTCAACCGCGAGATGGTCGGCCGCACGGTCGCCGACGTCGAGCGCGATCTCATCCTGCAGACGCTGGACCACTGCCTCGGCAACCGCACGCATGCGGCGAACATCCTCGGCATCTCGATCCGAACGCTGCGCAACAAGCTGAAGCAGTATTTGGACGAAGGCGTGCGCGTGCCCATGCCGGGCGGCGGCGAAGCGCGGGCTTGCTAGGCCCGACCGCGGCAACGGAGTAGCAAATGGCCGAAGGCAGCTCGACGGCACGCCCCTTCGATGGGACGAAGATCGTCAATGTGAGCTTCGACATGCTCAAGCGCGGCGACCTGTCGCTCGCGCTCGGCATCATGGCGATCATTTCCGTCCTGCTGTTTCCGATTCCGACCTTTCTGCTCGACCTTTCGCTCGGCACGTCGATCACGATCTCGGTGCTGATTCTGATGACGGCGCTCTTCATCGAGCGGCCGCTTCAGCTGTCGACGTTTCCGACGATCCTCCTGATCTCGACGATGTTGCGCCTATCGCTCAACCTCGCCTCGACGAAACTCATCCTGACGAGCGGTCACGAGGGCACGGCAGCCGCCGGCCACGTGATCGAAGCCTTCGGCAATTTCGTCATGCAGGGCAACTTCATCATCGGGATCATCGTCTTTTCCATCCTGGTGATCGTGAACTTCGTGGTTATCACGAAAGGTTCGGGCCGCATCGCCGAGGTGTCGGCACGCTTCACCTTGGACGCGATGCCCGGCAAGCAGATGGCGATCGACGCCGACCTGTCGGCCGGCCTCATCAACGAGCGCGAGGCGCGCGAGCGCCGCAAGAATCTGGAAGCGGAAGCGAACTTCTACGGCGCCATGGACGGCGCCTCGAAGTTCGTCCGCGGCGATGCGGTGGCGGGCCTTCTGATCACCGTCATCAACGTCGTCGGCGGCATGGTCATCGGCGTCGGCCAGCACGGCATGGGCTTCATGGACGCGGGCCACACCTACACGCTGCTCACGATCGGCGACGGCCTCGTGACGCAGCTCCCCGCTTTGCTCGTCTCGACCGCCGCAGGTCTCATGGTGTCCAAGGCGGGCGTCGAAGGCTCCGCGGACAAGGCGCTCTTCAGCCAGCTTTCGGACTATCCGCAGGCGCTCGGCATGTCGTCCTTCATCATGGGCGCCATGGCGTTCCTGCCCGGGATACCGACGTTGATCTTTCTGAGTCTGGCCGCGAGCGCGGGCGGCCTCGCCTACGCGACGGCGCAGCGCAAGGAGAACGCGCGCGAAGCCGCGGCCGCCGACGCAGCCGAAGCCGACAAGGAAGCCAGTTCGGGCGAAGAACCGATCTCCAGCGCGCTGGCGATGGACTACCTCAAAGTCGAACTCGGCTACGGCTTGCTGCCGCTCATCAACGACGCGAAAGGTCATCGCCTGACCGATCAGATCAAAGCGTTGCGCCGCCAGGTCGCGTCCGAAATGGGCTTCGTCATGCCGTCGGTGCGCATCATCGACAACATGCAACTCGGATCGAACGACTACGTCATCCGGGTCAAGGAAGTTCAGGCCGGCAAAGGCGATCTTCAACCGGGCCACTTGCTCGTCATGGATCCGCGCGGCGGGCAGATCGACCTGCCCGGACGTCCGACGCGCGAACCCGCTTTCGGCTTGCCCGCGGCATGGGTCGAGGAGCGGTTGCGCGACGATGCGACCTTCCGCGGTTTCACGGTCGTCGATCCGCCGACCGTGCTCACGACGCACCTGACCGAGATCTTGAAGGAGAATATGTCGGAGCTGCTGTCCTACGCGGAGACGAAGAAGCTGCTCGACGACCTGCCGGTGGAACACAAGAAGCTGGTCGACGATCTCATCCCGTCGCAGATCACGGTCACGGGCGTCCAACGCATCCTGCAGTCGCTGTTGGCCGAACGCATCTCGATCCGCGATCTGCCGACGATTCTCGAAGGCATCGCGGAAGCGACGTCGCGTTCGACGACGACGCTGCAAATGACCGAGCATGTCCGCACGCGGCTCGCGCGCCAAATCTCGTCGGTCAACACCTCGCACGCGGGTTATCTGCCGCTGATCGCGCTCTCCCCCGCGTGGGAGCACGCCTTCGCCGAGGCGTTGATCGGAGGGCCAAACGAAGAAAAGCAACTGGCCTTGGCGCCGTCCAAGCTCCAGGAGTTCATCCAGCAGGTCCGCACGCGCTTCGACGCGGCGGCAAATGAGGGCGAAATGCCCGTCCTCCTGACCTCGCCGACGGTCCGCCCGTACGTCCGCTCGATCATCGAGCGCTTCCGGCCGCAGACCTTCGTGATGTCGCAGAACGAAATCCACCCAAGCGCCCGGCTGCGCACATTGGGACAAATCTGAGCCCGCTCGACTCCGCAAGCGCGAAATTCCGCCGAAAAGACCGTTGCAGCGAGGCCACAAACCGCCGCCTCCCCACCCGCCCGCGTTTCGCCATCAAGGGCTGTTCGGTTACTCTTTGGTAACAAACTTCGGGGGGAGGACTAAAACCAAATGCCTATTTTGCAGGAGATGCTGGACATCGTGATGCGCGTGTTCGGCGGTGCCGACCCGGCATCGCTGATCATCATGCTGGTTGTCGTGGTTGGGGCCGGATTGGCGCTCGGCAGCTGGGGCCGGATTATTCAGGTTACCGTAGGGGCGCTGGCAATCGTTGGCCTTCTGCGCCTTGGCTATTCCCTGACGCAAGGGGCCGAGCCGATGGCTCTGCCGACGACAGCATGGAATGACCTGAAGGTCATGTCGGTCGGCGATTTGGTCGTCTATTTCCTGGCCTTCGCGATCGTCATCACGATCGTGCACGTCATCCGCAACACCGTGCAGCGCGGTTGATCGAAACGAGCGGGGCCGGGACATCCGGCTCCGACGC
>QKCS01000083.1 GCA_003246795.1 Alphaproteobacteria bacterium | reverse complement strand
TGGAGCGAATGACGCGATGGGAGAATTGGAACAGGGCCGGAAGTACGGCCTGAAGACGCGCCTCGTGCGCGGCGGCCTGAAACGGTCCGCCAACGGCGAAACCTCCGAAGCCCTCTATCTAACGTCGGGCTACGCCTACGACAGCCCGGAGTCTGCCGAAGCCCGCTTCAAAGGCGAAGAGCAGGGCTTCATGTACTCGCGCTTCGGCAATCCGACGGTCGCGATGTTCGAAGAGCGCATGGCGCTGATCGAAGGGGCCGAGGCCGCCCGCGCGACGGCGACGGGGATGGCGGCCGTTACGACCGCCCTTCTGTGCCACTTGCGCCAAGGCGACCACGTCATCGCCTCGCGCGCGATGTTCGGCGGTTGCCGCTTCGTTATCGAGGATGTGCTGCCGCGCTACGGCATCACGTCGACTTTGGTCGATGGTACGAATCTAGACGCGTGGCGCGCGGCCGTGCAGCCGACGACGAAAGTCCTCTTCCTCGAGACGCCGGCAAACCCGACCTTGGAGGTCATCGACCTGAGGGCGGTCGCAGAAATCGCGCACAAGGCGGGCGCGCGTCTCATCGTCGACAACGTCTTCGCGACGCCCGTGCTGCAGCGTCCGATGGAATACGGCGCCGACATCGTCGTCTATTCGGCCACGAAACACATCGACGGCCAGGGCCGCTGCCTCGGCGGCGTGATCCTGAACGACGAGAAGTTCCTGCTCGAACATTTGTTGCCCTTCATCCGCAACACCGGACCCACGATCAGTCCGTTCAACGCCTGGGTCTTGATCAAGGCGCTCGAAACGCTGGATCTGCGCGTCCGCGCGATGTGCGAACACGCGGCGGCGGTCGCCGACGCATTGGCGCGCGAGGCGAAAGTGAAGCGCGTGGTCTATCCGGGCCGGCCCGACCATCCGCAAGCGACCCTTGCGCGCGCGCAGATGGGTCTCGGCGGATCACTGGTCACGTTCGAGGTCGACGGCGGCAAGGACGCCGCGTTCCGTTTCGCCAACGCGCTGAAGCTGATCGACATCTCGAACAATCTGGGCGACGCGAAGTCGCTGATCACGCATCCGGCGACGACCACGCACTATCGCTTGACACCCGAGGCGCGCGCCGAGTTGGGTGTGACCGACGGCATGCTGCGCCTTTCCGTCGGCCTCGAAGACCCAGCCGATTTGGCGGAAGACTTGAGCCACGCACTGAAAGCCGTCTGAGGACCCAAATGCACGAATATCGCGCAACGACGACCTGGCGCCGCACGTCAGAGGATTTCACCTACGACACATACAACCGCGCGCACGAGGTTAAATTCGGCGGCGGTGAGGCGGTTCCGTGGTCCGCGGCCCCGGAATTCAAGGGAGAAGCGCAACGCGTTAATCCTGAGGAGGCGTTCGTCGCGGCGTTGTCCACGTGCCACATGCTCACATTTCTGGCCATCGCGGCCAGAAAACGCTTCACGGTCGACAGCTACATCGACGAAGCTGTGGGCGTCATGGAACGGAACGCCAAGGGCAAGTTCTGGATCAGCCGTGTCGCATTGCGGCCAAAGGTAACGTTCTCGGGCGAGCGTCAACCATCAGCGGAGGAACTTTCGGCCCTTCATCACGGCGCGCACGAAAATTGCTTCGTCGCGAACTCGGTGAAGACGGAAGTCGTGGTAGAGTAGCGATGAAGCGGGAAACGGGGATGGAACTTGAGGGCGTTGGGGCGCCGGCTCAGGCGACAGGGGCAACGATGTTCCAGCGGACGACGCGGCAGATCACGGTGTCGGTGCAGCCGACATTCCTGCCCGACCAGTCGGCGCCGGACAGCAATCATTTTTTCTGGGCCTACACCGTTCTGATCGAGAACGGCGGCGGCAACACGGTTCAGCTGCGCGCGCGCTACTGGCGCATCATCGACGCGAACGGTCGCACGATCGAAGTGAAGGGCGCGGGCGTCGTCGGTCAGCAGCCGATCCTGCGCCCCGGTGAATCGTTCGAATACAAATCGGGCACGCCGCTTGAAACGCCGTCGGGCATGATGCTCGGCGCGTATCAGATGCAGACGGCCGAAGGCGAAGCCTTCCAAGTCGACATTCCGGTGTTTCCGCTCGACAGCCCGCACGAAGATCGCCGCGCGCACTAGTCCTTCAATTTCATTAACACGATAGCCCGTGTGGAATGCGCGGGAATGCGGCCTATATTGTCAGCAGTGGCGCTTTCGTGAAGCCTTTCTATTGAGTTCATAGCTCCGAGTGCTTTGATCTTTTAGGCGCGCTGGGGCGTAATAGACACCGAACCGCAAGACGAAAGCGGGCGGCGCGAACCGCGGCCGCCGCGGGAGGAGCAAGAACAATGTCGTCAACCGCACGCCGGCCGTCCACGAAGATCAAGTCGGTCGAACAAGCGCGCCCGTCACGCGAAGAAGCCGAGACCGCCGTCGAAACGCTGTTGCGCTGGGCCGGCGACGACCCCGAGCGCGAAGGCCTGCGCGACACGCCGGCCCGCGTCACGCGCGCCTTCGAAGACTGGTTCTCCGGCTACAATGACGATCCCGAAGAGTATCTGACCCGTACCTTTGAGGAGGTCGACGGCTACGACGAGATGATCGTTCTGCGCGACATCCGCTTCGAGTCGCATTGCGAGCATCACCTGGCGCCCATCATCGGCAAGGCGCATGTCGCCTACCTGCCCACGAACAAGGTCGTCGGCATTTCCAAGCTCGCCCGCGTGGTCGAGGCGTACGCGCGACGCCTGCAGGTGCAGGAGAAGATGAACGCGCAGATCGCGAACTGCATCCAGAAGGTGTTGGAACCGAAGGGCGTTGCCGTCGTGATCGAAGCGCAGCACCAATGCATGACGACGCGTGGCGTCCATAAGACCGGCGTCACCATGGTCACGAGCACTATGTTAGGCGCCTTCCGCAAGGACCCCATGACCCGCCGCGAGCTCTTGACCATCATCGGCAACCCGGCATCGAGCCTCGACGGCTAAGGCTCCCTCCGTCTAAGTTGGCGGCAAGGAGGACGCATGCCCGCCGTCTACAGTCCGCGCGAGATGATCGATCGCCTGATCGCGTTCGATACAACGAGCCGCGATTCGAACCTGGCCCTGATCGACTTCGTGTCGGACTACCTGCGCGAATACGGACTGCGGCCGAAGCTGATCCCGAACGAAGACCGCACGAAGTCGAACCTCCTGGTCACGCTGGGCCCGAACGAACCCGGCGGCATCATCCTCTCCGGCCACACCGACGTCGTCCCCGTCGACGGTCAGGACTGGGACACCGACCCGTTTGAAGTCGTCGAAATGCACGGGCGGCTCTATGGGCGCGGCACCTCCGACATGAAGAGCTTTTCGGCCATCGCCCTCGCGCTCGTGCCGGAGTTCCTAAGGCGCAAACCCAAGACGCCCGTGCACATCGCCCTCTCTTACGACGAAGAGATAGGCTGCCTGGGCGTGCGGCCCATGCTCGCCAACATCGCGCGCACATTGCCGAAGCCGAAGCTCGCCATCATCGGCGAACCGACCGACATGAAGGTCGTCAACGCGCACAAGGGCATCCGCTCATTCCGCACGACGGTGACGGGCCGCGAAGCTCACTCGAGCCAGACCGACAAGGGCGTCAACGCGGTGATGGTCGCGGCCGATTTGATCGTGCGCATCGCGAAGTTCGCCGACGAGATGCGCGAGCGGGGCGACCCGTCCGCGCGCTTCGATCCGCCCTATACGAGCGTGCAGGCCGGCACGATCCAGGGCGGCACGGCCCTCAACATCCTCGCCCGTCATTGCACGTTCCAATGGGAGTATCGCTACCTGCCGGGGACGGATCACGACGAGATTTTCAAGACCTACGAAACCTATGTGCGGGAAGACGTCCTGCCGCGCCTGCGCGCGATCGCGCCGGAAGCCGACATCGTCACCACGCCGCGCTCGCACGTCCCTGCGTTGCTCGCTACCGAGAACTGCCCGGCCGAAGGATTGGCAAGGCAACTGACCGGACGCAATTCCAGCGAAGCCGTCGCCTACGGCACGGAGGCCGGCCTATTTCAAGCGGCGGACATCCCGTCGGTCGTCTGCGGTCCCGGAAACATTCTTCAAGCGCACAAGCCGAACGAGTTCATAGAGCTGACTCAGATCGACGCCTGCGTCACCTTCATGCGCCGCCTGATGGATCACGTCTGCGCCGATGGATCCGACAGGATCTCGTCCGGCGAAAACGAGTAGACGGTCGAACAGAATTCGCACTTCGCGCGGATGACCCCGTCGTCGTCGGCCAACTCGCGCACCTCGCCGTCCGAATATTGCGACAGAACCGAAGCCACGCGGTCCGCCGTGCAGCGGCATCCGAACTCGAGCGCCTGAACCTCGAACACGCGCACGCCGTCCTCGTGGAAGAGCCGGTAGAGCAGTCGCTCCGCTTCGACCTGCGGGTCGACGAGCTCGTGCGCCTCGGTCGTCGCAAACAGCGTCGACGCGCGGTTCCAATCCTCGGCCGTGTCGTGTCCCGGCGCAGGCGCATCATGACCGCCAAGCGCCGCCAAGTTCTGGATGACGATGCCGCCGGCGCGCCAATGCGGGCGGGGCTCTGCATCGCCGCGCGCGCTCAACGTGGCGACGCCGAGCTTAATGCGCGTCGGAATCTGTTCCGATCGCTCGAAATAGGCGATGGCCGCGTCGGCGAGCCCCTCGCCCTCGAGCGGCACGATCCCTTGATAGCGATCCATGTCGCCGCCCGGATCGATGGTGATCGCAAGCGAGCCCGCGCCGACCAAGTCCTCGAACGCGGGCGTGGGTCCAAGCGCTTCCACCGCCTC
>QKCS01000094.1 GCA_003246795.1 Alphaproteobacteria bacterium | reverse complement strand
ACGGTCGGGGCTTGCCCACTTTGATCCGCTGCCGACCGAAGATCACGGTGTTATGTTCTTTCTTTGTTCTCACTCGAAGGACCTGGAAGGTGATGGGCGAAGGTGACGGCCACGTAACGGCAGAAATGGCTGAAAACTGCGGTGCGTTAGTAGGGACGCTTGATCGTTTTGCGACGGCCGGTTCCCGCGATTTTAACGGGTCGGGTTGCACAATGCGGCGGGTGTTTTCGGGTTGGAGGGCCGCATCGTGTCGCAACCGCTCAGGATCGAGAATCTCGACGAGAATTTGCGCGCCACCGGGCGCATCGAAGGGCAGCACGCGCTGCAGCTGCGCAAGATGATCTATGCGAAGGGAAACGTCTCGCGGAATGACGCCGAGATTCTCTTCAAGCTCGATCGCGCGTGTTCCAGCAAGGATCCGGGGTTCGCGGCGCTCTATGTCGAGGCGCTGACCGACTATTTCGTTTGGCAGACCGAGCCCAAGGGCTACGTCACGCCGGAGCAGGGCAAGTTCCTGATCGACAATGTCGCGGGCGACGGGCATGTCGAGCGCAAGACGGAGCTCGAACTCGTGCTCAACGTCGTGCATTGGGCGCGCCAGTGCCCTGAAGAGGTCGTGACGCTCGTGCTCGAGGCCGTGCGGCAGAGCGTTCTGCTGTCGCGTGAAACGCCGTTCGGCGCCAACCGGCCGCGCGCGGCGATCGGGGCAGGCGACGTCGCGATCCTGCGCAAGGCGCTGCATGCGCCGGCGGGCGACGGGAGTCTTTTGATCACCCGCCGCGAGGCCGAGCTCTTGTTCAGCCTGAACGAGGCGACTGCGGCCGGCGACAACGATCCGGCGTGGACGGACTTCTTTTCGCGCGCGATCGCCAACCACCTCGTGAACTACATGGACGAGCCGGTCGTGCTGGATCGCGGCGAAGCGGTGCGGCGCGAACGCTGGCTCGAAGAACGCGGCTCTGTCGGCAAGCTGTTGGGCAGCGTCGGCGGTGCGCTGGCGCGGGGCGATATTCCGTTCGCGAGCGTTTGGGAAGAGCTCGATCCGACCGGTGCGGTTGCGGCGCGGAAGGAAGCCGAGGCCGAGGCGATCGCCACGAAGAAGCGGCTTTCGCGCGAACAGGTCGACGCGGACGAGGCCAAGTGGCTCGCCGAGCGCATTCTGCGTGACGGCACGATCGACGAAAACGAACGCGCCTTGCTCAAGTTCTTGAAGCAGGATGCACCTTCGATCGATCCGGCGCTCGACTCTGTGTTCAAACGCGCCGGGATCTGACGCCTACCAGGCAGGAAAAATCGCGGCGGGCGCTTCGGGGAAGCGCTCGCGAATCTTCGCGAGTTCGTCCTTCGGGTCGCAGCCCTCCTCGACGCAGGGTTGCGCGGCGACGGTCCACTTGCCGCCGGCCTTGCGCAGCAGCCACGACTCCGTCTCATAGTGCTGCGAGCCGTCCTTGGATTGCGGGTCGGCCGTGACCCAGGCCCAGGCGCCCTCGACCTTGAAGTCGCGCGCGACGAAGACCAAGTCCGCTTGGTCACGGCCTTCGCGCATGGCGGCGAAGATCACCTCGCGCTCCGCGTCGCTTTTAGGCGGCGCCGCAGTGCCAGCAGGCGAACACGCGGCGATAACGAAGACGAGAAGAAAGGCCTGCACGGCGCGCGCAATACTGTTCATGCGTTCGAACCCCTGGTAAGCCGTGCGCCAGTTTAGCCCTACTCTTGAAGGTCAAACATGGCGGCCTACGACTTCGACTTGGTGACGATCGGCGCGGGTTCGGGCGGCGTGCGAGCGACGCGGATGGCGGCGCAGTATGGGGCGAAGGCCGCCGTCGTCGAGGAATACCGCGTCGGCGGCACCTGCGTGATCCGCGGCTGTGTCCCCAAGAAACTTATGGTCTATGCCAGCCGTTACGCCGAGGATATCGAAGACGCGGCCGGATTCGGTTGGCACGTGCCGCACAAGCATTTCGATTGGACGACGCTGATCGCCAACAAGGACCGCGAGATCGGTCGGCTCGAGGCGCTCTATCGGCGCAACCTCGAAACGGCAGGGGCGACAACCTTCGAGGACCGGGCGGTTCTCAGGGATCCGCACACGGTTCACCTTCTGAAGGCCGACAAGACAATCACCGCCAAGACCGTGCTCATCGCGACCGGCGGACGCGCCTGGATTCCCGAGGAGATCGAAGGCGGGGATTTGGCGATCACGTCGAACGAAGTGTTCCATCTCAAGGAACTGCCGAAGTGCGTGATGATCGTCGGCGGCGGATATATCGCGGTCGAGTTCGCAGGCGTGTTCAAGGGGCTCGGCGCGCGCACGATCGTCGTGCATCACGGCGATGAGATTTTGCGCGGCTTCGACGGCGAGATCCGCAAACGCATGCGTCATGAGATGCAGAAGCGCGGGATCGATGTTCACCTGAAGTCGGTGGTCGCTTCGATCCATGCCGAGGACGGACGCAAGAGGGTACGGCTGAAGGACGGCACGGAACATATCGTCGACGAAATCGTATTCGCGGTCGGACGTCGGCCGAACACGATGGGGTTGGGGCTCGAGCATTGCGGCGTAGAACTGACCGACATGCGTGCGGTCGCGGTCGACGCCTTCTCGCGCTCGACGCAGGGCAACGTCTACGCCGTGGGCGACGTGACGAACCGCGCAAACCTGACGCCGGTTGCGATCCGCGAGGGCGCCGCGTTCGCGGATACCGTTTTCAACGATACGCCGACGGCGGTCGACCATGCCGACATTCCGACGGCGGTGTTCGGCGCGCCGGAGATCGGCGTCGTCGGACTCACCGAAGAGGCAGCGCGCGCGCAGTTTGCGAAGGTCGACATCTACAAGGCCGCCTTCCGGCCGATGCGGGCGACCATGTCGGGCCGCGACACGCTGATCTTCATGAAGCTCGTCGTCGACGGCGCGAGCGAGCGGGTTCTCGGCTGTCACATCTTGGGCGAAGCGGCGGCGGAGATGGCACAGTGCGTGGCGATCGCCGTGAAGATGAAGGCGACGAAGCGCGACTTCGATGCCACGATGGCGTTGCATCCGACGGCGGGCGAAGAGCTCGTCTTGTTGAGGACGAAGATTTGAGCCGATGAATCAGTTCTTCCGGCTTCCACGCGGCGCCTACCGACGCGCCACGGGCGTGGCCGCGGTGGTCGGGACGTTGCTGACGGCCATCAATCAGGGCGATGCGATCCTTGCAGGCCACATTGATGTGCTCAAGATTCTGCTAACTTATCTCGTCCCGTTTTGCGTTTCCGTCTACTCCTCCGCGGCGAGTGCGACGTCCGGCGAGGAGTGACGACGTCACATCGCCGGACGCCATCCCATGATGGCGAGCGCATTGCCGTCGGGGTCCTTGAAGAAGCGGATGGCGTGTTCCTTTCCTTCGCTGCGCTGTACGACTTCGGCCGGGCGTTCGAACGCGAGGCCGCGGGCGATCAAAGCTTGTTCGGTGGCGTGCCAGTCGTCGGCGTCGAAGTAGACGAACGTATTGTTTTGAAGTTCGCCCTTGTGATGCGCCGGGCCGATCATCAGGCGAACACCGCCGGCGTCGAAGAAGGCCATCCCCGAAACTTCAAACATCAGCTTGAGGCCGAGGACATCGCGGTAGAACGGCACGGCCTTCGAAACGTCGCGCGTCGAGAGCGCGACCTGCGCGAGTTTTGACAATCCGGTCATCTTGACCCTCCTTCGTGCGTTCGATATTATTAGCTTTGCTAACTAACTATGTAAAGGGGTGCCGTGAAAAGAAGTGCGGGCAGGGCGGGCGACGCGCATGCGATCGCCGAGCGTATTCACGCGGCTGCGATCCGGCTGCTCCGGCGGTTGCGCAAGACGGACGCCGCCTCGGGCCTCTCCGGACCGAAATCGTCGGCGCTGTCGGTGCTCGTGTTCGGCGGACCGCAGACGTTGAAGGACCTCGCGGCGGCCGAACAGGTGCGCGCGCCGACCATGTCGCGGCTCGTGGCCGAACTCGAAGGCGAAGGGCTGGCGACGAAGACGGCGGACAAGGACGACAAGCGGGCGTTGCGCATCGCGGCGACGGCGAAGGGGCGGGCGCTGCTCGAAGCGGGCCGGGACCGGCGCCTCGACGTTCTCACGCGCCAGGTCGAACGATTGGGCGGAACCGAACGCAAGGTCCTGCGCCGCGCCGGCGAGATTTTGGCGCGGCTGAACAAGGAGGGTTGAACGAAACGGCCCGCCGGTGAAGCGGGCCGTCGGATCGGATGTTCGACGTGGATTACGGGTTGCCGCCGCGCGGCACGGTCACGAACGGCACGGTCGAGCCCGGCACGAAGGTCGTCGGCAACTTGCCGTCCCACTTCTCCGCCGCGGTCAATGCGACATAGCTTGGGTTGTCGCGCAATGCGGCCGCCTTCGCCTGTAGCGCTGCGGCTTCGGCTTCACCGCGGAGGCGGATGGCGTCGGCTTCGGCCTTGGCGGCCGTCACCCGTGCGGTGGCGTCGGCCGTGGCTTGAACGACGACGCGCTCCGCGTCGACTCTTTTCTGCTCAAGTTCCTGGCGCGCCTTGCGGACCGCAGCTTCGGCTTGGGCTGCCGCTTCGATCGCCTGTTCATACGTATCGGAGAAATCGATGTTCTCGATCTGCACGGATCGAATGACGATGCCGGCGGGAATGTTCGAGCGAACCGCTTCTTCGATCTCTTCGCCCAACTCCTTGCGCTTGTTCACGATCTCGCGGGAGTCATAGCGTCCGAAGACTTCCTTGAAGCGCTCGTTCAGAATCGGGTTGATGATCGTTTCGACGTATCCGATGCCGTAGCGCGAAAAGACCTCGATCGCCTTCGTCTCGTCGACATAGTGGTTC
>QKCS01000195.1 GCA_003246795.1 Alphaproteobacteria bacterium | reverse complement strand
GTTCCAGCGAGCGGATGCGGTTGCGCAGCTGCCAGCGCCAATCGTTCCAATCTTCGGCCGTCGTTCCCGGGAAATTTCGTTTGTAGAACTCGCGTGCTTCGGCACTGACGGGGAAGCGGTTGGCTTTTTTTACCGGAGCTTGCGGACTTGAGGCGGGAGGAGTCGAGGCGGGCGTATAAAGGCGGGTCGTCGAGGTGCCGGCATTCGAGTCGGCGCCGGTACTTCGTTCGACGATCTTGCGTTTGGTTGGGGATCTAAGGTGCGCGGCGGTGTTGGCGCCCTTTACAAAGGTGTGAACTGTCATCGACAGGTCTTTTGCCCCTCGAGTTGCTCGACTGCATTCCCCGTAAAGTCCGCGCGCAGCCCGCGCTTTCCCCAACTTCGCGAATCATGCAGCACGATTCGTAACCCGTCAAATAAATCACGGGAGTAAACGTTGGATTAGCGAAGGAAGAACGCATGATCGTCGGTGTATTCGGCCATGATGTTCGTGAAGTAATCGCATATTGACATGCATAGCTTGAATCCAATCGTGCAGTTCTTCTCGAAGCGAATGCTCGTAATCGCAGCAACGCGTGCAGAGGCATCTGCATCCGTTATTGATTTTATTCCGCACATGAATCGATCGTTTGCGGATTGCTAAGCGTTTATCATTTGCGATCTTCGCGCGAAGAGTGAGTGTGAGCGAGTCACGCACGCAACGAAGATTTGCACCGAATCGTGATTATTCCGTAGACGGATGATTAAAAATTTTTCGGAAAAGAGTCGAGTCGATCGGTTTTTGAAGCGCGTAGATGAAAAAAATGCGTTTTCGTTTCGAATCGAGTCGCGTTTCGAGCGTCGCAACGCGTTCGGACGACGCAAACGCACCAACGATGTCGTTCGGATCGCGTCTGCGGGTCACAAAGAGCACGTAAGAGGCTTCTTCGGCACGCAATGTGTGCGTCGCTTCGTATTCGTTGCCGGCTGATTGCTTCGGCCACATGCGCAAAGGGAGCTTGCGCTGTCGGGTGTAGTAATAAAGTGAGGCCATATCCTCGCGATCGTCGCTCAAGATCGCTTCGAATGGGGCAGATGCGGCCAGTGAAACGATCGTACGGCCTGCTTCATCCCACCCGCGAAGGCGCTTGACGGAATTTTCTTGGCCGATTGCGGCCACGAAGGCCGAACTGACGGCCAACAGCGCGACGACGACGCCCAACGACGCGTTCAATGCCGTATTGGCGATGAGCAAGCGCGAACGACGCCGGCGCAACGCCCACGCGCAGGCGACGATCGTAAGCGCGACGAAGGCCGGCGCCGCCCAATTCGCGTTTGCGCGCGAGATGAAGGCCTGTACGGTTACAATGGCGATAACCGGCAGCGACAGACTCAGAAGCAGCGTGTCGGGATTGTCGAACTTCGGTTCGCGCCAGCCGCGCACGAGGCCCCAAACGACGATCCCAGCCGCAAACGGGCCTATGATGCCGATCTGCGCGCCGAGAAAATTCACGGCATGCATGGGATTGAAGAGGTTTGCCGCGCCCCAGTTCGCATTCGAGGCGGTGTGACCGACGGTCGCAAAGCTGTTCACGACATTCCAAACGATGTTCGGCGCAAAGACAGCGAGTGCGACGAGGCCGGCTATCGCGGCTGCGCGGCTTAGGATCAGCGCGCGCCCCTGCCGCGTCGGAAGCAACGCGAGGCCCAAGCCCAGCAGGAAGTAGAGCATCGCGTATTTCGCGAGGAGACCGAAACCGATGGCCGCGCCGAGAAGCACCGCCCAACGCATGTCCGTTGTACGGCGGAGCTCTGCAAACGCAGCAAGAGCGAGCGCCCAGAAGAACAAGAGCGGTACATCCGTCGTGATGAGCAGTGACGAAAAGCTTGTGCCGGGCATCACGGCGTAGGTGACGGCCGACCACAGGCCGACGCGCGCGTCATAGAGCGAACGGCCGGCGAAGAAGACGGCGATCGTCGTCGCACCGTGGAGCAATGGCGAGGCGAGCCGGATGCATGCTTCACCGTCGCCGCAAACGCTAGTGGTCGCGCCTATCACCCACGCGATTAGTGGGGGCTTGGTGAAGTAACCGAAGGCCGGCGTGAGACTCCACGACCAGTATTGCGCCTCGTCCGGTCCCAGGTTCAGAGGCGTTGCGATCAGGATGGCGACACGCGCGAGCGTGAGAACGACGACGAAGATCGTAAGCGCCGCCAGGGGCGGGAACTTCTTCAGGCGCTCGGCGACTGCGGTCACGGACCCGTTTTTCGCAACCGATAGAGCGTCAGCGTTACCGGCTTGCCCTTGGAGTAGTTGATGCCGCCGACGTTGCCGATTTCTTCCGCAAGGAAGTTCTGTTGCGCCAGGCTCTGTTGAAACTCGGCGTCGTAACGCTTTTCGATCAAAGCGACGGCGTTCGGCGTCTTGGTGAGGAAATCGGCGGCGAGCGCGGCGTCCTTGGCGAGCGTGATCTTGGTTCCAACCTGGAAGACAAGGCTGGGCTCCGCAAAGCCGACGACGGCGACGGCTTCGGGCGCCGCACCCGAACTGGCGACGAGATCCGCCGCTTTGCGGCTGACCATCAGTTGGTCGAGGCGCGGAAGGACGGCCGCCAACGCGATCGCGGCGAACAGCGCACCGGATGCGACGGCTGCGGCGGAGGCGTTTTCGCCCTCGCCACGCAAAAGGAACAACACCGCGACGCCCGCCGTACCCAGAATCGGAACGGCGAGCAGCCACAGAACGACGCCCGAACCGCTTCCATAGGTGCCGGGGACGTAGAACAAGAGACCGCCGGTCAGCGCGATCGTGACCATCAGCCACAGGACGGCGCCGATCTTCACGGGGATGTTGTCGATGAAGCTCCGGCTTTCGCGCACGCCCGCGATCACGGCCGCGCCGCACAGCAGAGCCAACGCCGGATAGATCGGCAGCGGATAGTGCGGCAGCTTCGTCGGAAACAACTCGAGGATGATCAACGCGGGGACGATCCAGGCGACCAGGAAACGAACAGCGCCCTCTCTCGCTCGCGCGAACGCGTAGACGATGCCCGAGCCCAGGAAGAGCCAACCCGGCCAGAAGCCCACGAGCAGAGATACGAGATAGTAGCCGGGCGGACCCCAGTGCGACTCCTGCGCCGACATGGCCTTGCCGAAGAAGTCTTGGCCGATTGCTTCCGTGAAGTACTCGCCCTTCGTGACCAGTCCGATCGCGACAAGCCAAGGAACGTTGATCAAAATGACGATGCCGAGCCCGAAGAGCGGGCGCATCGACATGATCCAATTCCAACGGCCCTCCCACATCGAGAGGGCAAGAATCGTCATGCCGACGAAGAAGAGGATCATCGGTCCCTTGACCAGGATGCCGAGGCCGATTGCGAGGCCCAGCAACGCCGAGTAGCGGGTCAAAGGCCGCGGCGCGCCCTGGCGCGCGGCGAGAAAGAATTCGGCGACGAGAAGCTGCGCGCCCGTCACGCAAGCCAAGAGTACGGCGTCAGTCTTGGCGATATGCGCCTCGCCGATGACGAGGAGCGACGAGGCGAGCAGGCCGGCGCCGATCAATGCGACCTCGTCATCGAACAAGCGCCGCCCTACGCCGAACGCGAAAAGAACCGCAAGGATGCCGCCGATGACCGACGGCACGCGGTAGGCCCAGACCGTGTTGTAGGGCTCTCCCGACAGCCAGCCTGCACTCAGCGCTTGCGCCCAATAGATGCCGATGGGCTTCTTGTTTCGCGCATCGTCCTGAAAGCGGATCTCGATGAAATCGCCGGTCTCGATCATTTGCTTCGTCGCTTGGGTGAAGCGCGACTCGTCGCGATCGAGCGGGGGGACGGACGCAAGTCCCGGCAGAAACATGATCAGACAAAGCACGACGAGCACGATGCGCGGGTGCGCAAGCGCAAGCGACCACGGGCTCGACGAATCATAGGCTGCGGCGGATCGACGTGACGGCATGGACAGGGTTAACCATCGAAAGGGCATTCAAGGCAATGCTTTGAAAGGCACAGCCCGAAGCGGACGGCTCCGCTATCGCATTGCCCGCTTCCATAGTCCACTGGGAGGGTGGACGCATGCGAGACGAATTGGCCCCCCTGGCGGGGGCTGGCCCGCACTTGTATAAGCCCGCGATCTTTACGGATGGAGTCGCGGCAGTTGCCTGACGATCTGGTGCGCCGAATTGCGATCGCGGACAGGGCTCGCGCGGTCACCCGTCGCTGTGGGTCGGCGGCGTGAGCGGGGCCGTCGAGCTCTCGGTTGTCGTGCCGGTCAAGGACGAGGTGGAAAACGCGGTCCCACTGCTCAACGAAATATGCGCGGCGCTTCGCGGCAAGATCCCGTTCGAGGTCTTGTTCGTCGACGACGGCAGCACGGACGACACCGTCAAGGCGCTCGTGGCGGCGCGTCAGCACGCACCCGAGCTTCGCGTCTTGCGACACGCGAAGAATTCCGGTCAAAGCCGTGCGGTGCGAAGCGGTGTGATCGCCGCACGCGGCCGGCTGATCGCAACCTTGGACGGCGACGGGCAGAACGATCCCGCCGACATCCCGAGTCTTCTTGATGTTTGGAAACGCGAAGAGGGTGGCGCGCCGCCTTTGGGCCTTGTGGCCGGTCAGCGGCGCAAGCGCGAAGACAACCTCATCAAACGGATATCGTCGCGCGTCGGCAACGGAACACGCCAGTGGCTGCTCCAGGACAAGACGCGCGATACGGGCTGCGGTCTCAAGCTGTTTTCGCGCGAGGCCTTCTTGGCCTTGCCCTATTTCGATCATCTCCACCGCTTCATTCCTGCGCTTATGCTGCGCGAAGGTTATCGGATAACGCATGTCGACGTGCATCATCGGCCGCGCGCGCACGGC
>QKCS01000165.1 GCA_003246795.1 Alphaproteobacteria bacterium | reverse complement strand
CGACTTTCGAGAATTCGTCCAGCGACTTCGCCGGATGAATGTGCTTCATCGCCCGGTCTTTGTCGGCGTCGCTGATCTTGCCGCGCGCGACCTGCCGCGACAGGTTCCCGGAGATGACTTCGAAGGCCTGCTCGATGGCCTCGGGCTTTACGTCGTTGAGCAGCACGTCATAGCCCGCCAGCGCACAGACATGGGCGATACCGTTGCCCATCTGACCCGCGCCGATCACGCCGATACGTTCGATATTCATGGCACCTGTCTCGATCCACGTTCGCCCGAGCGGGGACGCCCCGTCGGCATTTGTTGCGGAACCCCTCGGCCTTCTGCCCTAACCGCCCCTCAGTATCCCTGCTTCTTGAGCTCTTCTTCCAGTTCGGGCACCGCCTTGAACAGGTCGGCGACCAAGCCGTAATCGGCCACTTGGAAGATGGGGGCTTCCTCGTCCTTGTTAATCGCGACGATAACTTTTGAATCCTTCATGCCTGCTAAATGCTGAATGGCCCCTGAAATGCCGACCGCGATGTAAAGCTCGGGCGCGACCACCTTGCCCGTCTGCCCGACCTGGTAGTCGTTGGGCACGAAACCCGCGTCCACGGCAGCGCGGCTGGCGCCGACGGCGGCTTTCAGCCGGTCCGCGACCTTCTCCAGAAGGTGGAAGTTTTCGCCCGACTGCATGCCGCGGCCGCCCGAAATGACGACCTTGGCCGACGCGAGTTCTGGCCGTTCGGACTTGGACAACTCCTCGCCCACGAATTCCGAGACGCCGGGTCCCTTGGCCGCGCTGACCGACTCGACCGAAGCCGACCCCGTCGTCTCGGCCGCCTTGAACGCGGTCGTACGGACCGTGATGATCTTCTTTCCCGCCGGCGCTTGAACCTGCTGCATCGCGTTGCCGGCATAGATCGGCCGCGTGAACGTGTCCGGTCCGTCGACCGACACGATTTCCGATATCTGCGGCACGTCGAGCGCCGCGGCGACGCGCGGCATGAAGTTCTTGCCGTTGGTCGAGGCCGGCGAAAGCACGGCGTCGTACTTGCCCGCGAGCTCGACGATCAGCGCCGCCATGTTCTCGGCCAACTGATGCCCGTATTGCGCGTCGTCGGCCAGAAGCACCTTGCCCGCGCCCGCGATCTTTGCGGCGGCGTCGGCGGCGGGCTTTGCATCCTGCCCGGCAACCAGGATATCGACCGGCCCGCCCAGCGCCTGCGCCGCCGTCATGGCCTTCGCGGTCGAATCCTTCAGCGATTTGTTATCGTGCTCGGCGATCAGAAGAACGGCCATATCAAATCACTCCCGCTTCGTTCTTCAGCTTGTCGACGAGTTCTTGGACCGTCTTCACCTTCACGCCGCCCTTGCGTTTCGGCGGTTCGGTCGTCTTCAAAACCTTGAGCCTCGGCGCCGGATCGACGCCGTAGTCCGACGCGGCTTTCGCGTCGATCGGCTTCTTCTTCGCCTTCATGATGTTGGGCAACGACGCATAGCGCGGTTCGTTCAGACGCAAGTCGGTCGTCACGATCGCGGGCAGCTTCAGCCGCACGGTCTGCAGCCCGCCATCGACCTCGCGCGTCACGT
The DNA here is from genome assembly GCA_003246795.1 of Alphaproteobacteria bacterium. Taxonomy (GTDB): domain Bacteria; phylum Pseudomonadota; class Alphaproteobacteria; order Micropepsales; family Micropepsaceae; genus SZUA-430. Next base: position 3,277 of record QKCS01000165.1, on the reverse strand, counting down.
CCACCGTGTCGCCCTCGACGACGACTTTCGACGCGAACGTGCCCTGCGCCCAGCCCAGAAGCTGCGCCAGCATCTGTCCCGTCTGGTTGCTGTCGTCGTCGATCGCCTGCTTACCCAGGATGATCAGCTGCGGGCTCTCGGCCTTCGCGATCCTGGCGAGGATCTTGGCGACGGTCAGCGGTTCGACCTCATGATCCACTTTGACGAGGATGCCGCGGTCGGCGCCCATGGCGAGCGCGGTGCGGATCGTCTCCTGCGCCTCTTGCGGTCCGATCGAGACGGCGATCACTTCCGTCGCGACGCCTTTTTCCTTGAGCCGGATGGCCTCTTCCACGCCGATTTCGTCGAACGGATTCATCGACATCTTGACGTTGGCGAGATCGACGCCGGTCTGGTCCGGCTTCACCCGGATTTTCACGTTGTAATCGACCACGCGCTTGATCGGGACAAGCACCTTCATCCGGCTATTTCACTCCTGGGATAGGGCCGATTGGCCGGGCGGGAAGCGTCCGGGCGGCCTCGATGGTTTTCCAGCAATTGTGCGGTGCACAAATTACGTGCAACCGGGAAACGTGTCAACGAATCAAGGTTTATGAGGCCTGGCATGGGCTTAAGCCGCCTGTGCGTAACAATGTCGCCTGCCGGTGCCGCGACGCGCGCCAAGGCTTGCCTAAGACCGCGGCCTCAGCGGACGGGGGCGCGCCCGAACAAGGGTTGCCCTGGGCGCTTGAGAAGCGGAACCAGAAGAAGGCCGGCCGCAAACCCGCCCATGTGCGCCCACCACGCCGTTCCGTCTTCGATGCCGCTGACGATGAACAAGACCTGCGTCCCGAACCACGCACCGATGACGATGTAGGCAGGAAGCTTCAACGGAATACGCATGAAGACGAGCGACCACATCCAGACGCGCGGATAGAGCATGAGATAAGCCGCGACGACGCCCGAGACCGCGCCCGACGCACCGATGAGCGGCGCGGACGAGGCGAGATCCGCATAGGTGTGCGCGACCCCACCGGCGACGCCGGCAAGCACATAGAACAAGACGAACTTGATCGAGCCCATCGCGTCTTCGACGTTGTCGCCGAACACCCAAAGGAACAGCATGTTGCCGACAAGATGCCAAATGTCGCCGTGGAGGAACATGTAGGTGACGAGCGTCAGCTGCGACGGCAAATGCCAAAGCACGTCGCCTAGAGGTTCGCCTTCGAAGACGAACGCCGGAATGACGCCCGCCTGATAAACGAACTCCGCGAACTGCGATTCGCCGAGCGACGCCTGCCACGCGAACACGCCGACGTTGATCGCGATCAGCGTGACGGTCGAAAACTGAAACCAGATGAACTTGAGCGGATTGTCGTCTTTGAGCGGCAGGAGAACCATGTACGCCTCGACCGGCCGCGACGTCGAACGGTCGGGCACGAGGCCAGTTTAGACCGGTGGGCCGCCGCCCGCCAACCGTCAAGGTTTTTCTAGACTTTCAGCATCGCCCGCACGTCGTCCAGGACGCGCAGCCAATTGTCGACGTGCCGCTTCAGGTTCTCGCTGGTCACCCCGTCCTTGATGTTCACGGAGTAGTCGAACATGAACATCTTGCCGTCTTTGCTGAGGTAGGCGCGGCCGAAGACGAATTTCTGATTGTACGCGTTGGCGCGGTCGAGTCCCGCGTTCTTGCCCAATTCCCACTGCGCCAAAAACTGTAGATTGCTGCAGCGCCGATTGTCGGCCCCGGTGCCCGCGCAGTCGTACATGTTGACGTAGAACTCCGTGCCTTTCGGCGTCGTCGCGGACAGCCACGGATCGGATTCCTTCGTCGTCGAGTCCTTCACCGTCATCCCGAAGGCCGACAGAACATCAATCAACTCGACGCGCGTGATGCCCTGGTCGAACATCTTGGACTTGGCCGAAGCTGCCTGCGCGCACGCGACGGTCAGCACGAACAGAAGGACGAGGCCGAGGGCTCTGGGCATCATTGACTCCGCGAAGATCACGTGAGGGCGGCGAAATGTAATCGCCGTCCCGCCTAATTCAACTGACGCAAAGTTTAGGATCAGTTTCGGTTGGCGCCCGGCACCCACAAAACGTCGCCCTGTCCCAAATTGGCGAAGCGCGCGGCGACAAAGAGGAAATCGGACAGTCGGTTGGCGTATTTGACCGCGGCCTCGCTCACCGGCTCCTTTTGCGCCAGCGCGACGATCAGCCGCTCCGCGCGCCGGCAAACCGTCCGCGCCACGTGCAATTGCGCGGCGGCCGCGGCGCCGCCCGGAAGCACGAACGATTTGAGCGGTTGAAGCTTGCCGTTCATCGCATCGATCTCGCGTTCGAGTCGCGCGACCTGCGCCTCGTTGACGCGCAGCGCCCTTGCGGCCGTCTCGCTTCCGTCTTCGGGAATGCACAGGTCGGCGCCCAAGTCGAACAGGTCGTTTTGAACGCGCGCCAACATCGCATCGAGGTCGTCCGCCGCATGAAGCCGCGCGACGCCGACGCAGGCGTTCGTCTCGTCGACCGTGCCGTAGGCCTCGATTCGCAGATCGAACTTGGCGACGCGCTTGCCGGTGCCCAGCGCCGTCTCGCCCTTGTCGCCCGTGCGGGTATAGATGCGGTTCAAAACGACCAAGAGGCTCTCCGTTTACGGTGCGCTCGAGTTATGGCTCCAGAAGTAGAGCACGATCATGATGACGACGATCGCGATGAACTGCGCCGCGATGCGAAGGCGCATGATCTTGTTCGAATAGCTGCGCGCGAAATCCCCGCCGCGGTAGAGACTGTAGAGACCGACGAGCAGGACGACCGCGACGAGGCCCGTCGCAACGGCGACGATGATTTTTCCTTCAAGCATGGCTCATTGATAGCACAAACCCACCGCCTCAAGCGGCTGGAAAAAGCGCGTTCGTCCTGCCGGAGACAGTCCTCTCAAGCGACGATCGTCACAGACCGTCCCGTCAGTTCGAGCCTTCGAGCAGCCGCCGCGCGATCACCTGCGCCTGAATCTCGGCGGCGCCCTCGAAAATGTTGAGAATGCGCGCGTCGCACAGCACGCGGCTGACCGGATATTCGAGGGCGAAGCCGTTGCCGCCGTGAACCTGAACCGCATTGTCGGCCGCAGCCCAGGCCACGCGTGCGGCCAAGAGCTTCGCCATGCCGGCTTCGAGGTCGCAGCGCCGCCCCTCGTCCTTCTCGCGCGCGGCGAAATAAGTGAGCTGGCGCGCAACCATGATCTCGACCGCCATCATCGAGATCTTGTTGGCCACGCGCGGGAATCCCATGATCGTCTTGCCGA
>QKCS01000298.1 GCA_003246795.1 Alphaproteobacteria bacterium | reverse complement strand
AGGCGCTCGCCGCGCGCGACGTCGCATCGGCGACGCTCGCCAATTCGCGCGCCGTCGCCGACCAAGCCGAAGCCAATCTCGCCAAGGCGGCCATCCGCTCGCCGATCGACGGCATCGTCTTGGACCGCAAGGTCGAGCGCGGACAAACCGTCGCCGCGAGCTTCCAAACGCCGGAACTTTTCGTCATCGCGTCCGATCTCAAGAAGCTCGAACTGACCGTCAACATCGACGAGGCCGATATCGGCGAGGTGAAGGTCGGACAGAACGCGACTTTCACGGTCGACGCCTATCCCGCGCGAACGTTCGACGCCAAGGTGGTGGAATTGCGCAATGCGGCGACGACGATTTCGAACGTCGTGACGTATGAGGGCATGCTCAACGTTTCGAACGACAACGGCTTGCTCAAACCCGGCATGACCGCGACGGCCGACATCGTCGTCAACGTCGTCGAGAACGCGATGAGCGTGCCGAACGGCGCACTACGCTTTTCGCCCGAGACCACGGAAACCAACACCATGATCCCCGTCGCCACGACCGCGCCGATCGACCCGATCGCGTCGGGCAAGGGCAAACTCTGGACCGTCGGCGCCGACGGCAAGCTGACGTCGCGCGACGTGACGCTCGGCGTCACCGACGGGCGGCGCACCCAAGTGACGAGCGCCAACGTGAAGGCCGACGAAGAGTTCATTCTGGACATCAAACAACCCGGCAGCAGCTGAGCGAAGGCTTTGCGATGGCGAATGCGCCGCTCATCCGCTTCGACAACGTCTCGAAGATTTACGGCAAAGGCGAAACGGAGGTTCGCGCGCTTGACGGCGTGAGTCTGACGATCAACGACGGCGAGTTCGTGGCGATCATGGGGCCGTCGGGTTCGGGCAAGTCAACGGCGATGAACATCTTGGGCTGCCTCGATACGCCGACGAAGGGGCGCTATTTCTTCCGTGGGATCGACGTCGGGTTGCTCACCCGCAGCCAACGCGCGTTGCTTCGGCGAAACTACATCGGCTTCGTCTTCCAAGGCTTCAATCTCTTGAAACGCACGACGGCGCGAGAGAACCTGGAATTGCCGCTGATCTATCGCGGCGAAAGCGCATCGGTGCGAAAGAAGCAGGCGCTCAGGGCGCTCGACCTCGTCGGATTGGCCGACCGCGCGGACCATACATCGTCGGAACTGTCGGGCGGCCAGCAGCAACGCGTAGCGATCGCGCGCGCGCTGGTCACGGAACCCGCCGTGATCTTCGCCGACGAGCCCACGGGCAATTTGGATACGGCGCGTAGCCACGAGATCATGAAGCTGCTCGACGAACTCAATTTGCGCCGCCATATCACGATCGTGCTGGTCACGCACGAAGAGGACATCGCCGCCTATGCGAAGCGGCAGATCCGTTTCCGTGACGGCCACATCGCGTCGGACCAGCTGACGCAAAAGGGCGCTGCTTGAGATGTGGTGGAACACGCTGCAACTGGCCTGGCGGGAACTGCGCGCGAATCTGTTGCGCTCGCTTCTAACGACGCTCGGCATCATCGTGGGCGTTGCCGCGGTCGTCACCGTCGTGACCTTGGGCCAGGGGCTGACGCAGAAAGTCACGGCCGACATCGCGTCCATGGGGCGCAATCTGATGTTCGTGTTGCCGTTCACGCCGCAGCGCGCGGGACCCGCGACGCCGCAGACGCCGTTCAAGATCGCCGATGCCGAGGCGATCGAGCGCGAAGTCCAAGGCGTCGCCGCCGTCGCGCCGTCGTCGATCAAACAGACGCAGGCGGTTTACGGTTCGAACAACTGGCAGGTCGCGGTAAACGGGACGACGAACGCCTATTTCACGGTGCGCGACTGGCCGATCGCCCAAGGACGAATGTTCACCGACAGCGAAGAGCGAAGCGGCCGCGCGGTATGCGTCTTGGGCGAGACGCCACGCAAGGAGCTCTTCGGTCAGCAGAATCCGCTGGGCGCGGCGGTGCGCCTGGGCTCCACCTCATGCGAGGTCGTCGGCGTGCTGTCGATAAAGGGACAGTCGACGTTCGGACAGGACCAGGACGACACGATCCTCATGCCCATTCTCGCCGTGCAGCGGCGCATGACCGGCAGCGACGACGTGCAGCAGATCTTCGTGTCGGCCACGACCGCCGCACAGGTGAAGCCGGTGCAAGACGGGATCGCGGCCCTGATGCGGGAACGGCGACGCATCCGCCCCGGCGAGCAGGACGACTTTCTGATCCGCGACCTTCAATCGGTGTCGAGTTTGGTGGAGTCAACCACGCAACTCCTGACCGCGGGCCTGTCGGCCGTCGCCGCGATCAGCCTTCTCGTCGGCGGCATCGGGATCATGAACATCATGCTCGTCTCGGTGACCGAGCGGACGCGCGAGATCGGCATCCGCCTGGCGATCGGCGCGCTCGAACGCGACGTGCTGTTGCAGTTTCTGATCGAGGCCGTCGTGTTGTCGTGCGTGGGCGGGCTTCTGGGCGCGGCGCTCGGGCTCGGCGCATCCGCAGGCATCGCCTATGCCATCGGCGTTCCGTTCGTGCTTTCGCCGTTGGTGGTGGTCGTCGCGTTCGGCTTTTCAGCCGCGGTCGGCATCGTCTTCGGCTTCTTTCCCGCGCGCCGCGCCGCCGGCCTCGATCCGATCGAGGCGCTTCGCTACGAGTGAACCGTCATTGCACGTCGGCGGCCGCCGGTTTCTGGTTCACGACGTCGAAGCGGCCGGATCCCATGATGTCCTGACGCAAATGGCCTGTGTAGGAGTTCACCTTCACATGTCCGGAGCCCACGATCTCGACGTTCGGGTTCACGGCCGCGCCCTTGAAAACGACATCGCCCGAACCGGCAATCTCGACCGAGAACGGATCAGCGCGGCCGCCGTTGATCAAAACGTTGCCCGAGCCCGCGATTTCGATGTCAACCGGACCGTTGACTTCGGCGATGCGCATGTCGCCCGAACCCGCCACTTCCGCGCTGAGGCCGCCGGCTATGGGACCAAGCGTGACGTTGCCGCCGCCCGCGATTTCGATCTGTGCAGCCTTGGCCGAAGCCGCTTCGAAGTTGCCGGAGCCCGCGACTTCAAGGTCGAGCGTTTCCTTGACCGCGCCGAGCACAATACGGCCCGAGCCGGCAATCGAGATCTGCGCCTCGTCGACCCGGCCGAAACGCGCCTGGACGGAGTGCGCCGTGAGACGGAGCGGTGCGTCGATATCGCCGGCATTGATGACGCCGATCATGCCTTCGATCTCATACGGCGTGCCCACGGGCGCCGAGATACGGAGTGAAAGATCCTGGATCTTGCGATCCTTTGACCACATGTTGAACAGGTTCCACGGAAACCAGGCTTCGTCCTCGTCAGTGTCGAGGCGCAGGAACAACTCATCGCCGACGGCACGTATCTGAAGTTCCTTCATCGTCTCGGGCTTGCCGTTCGCCTGAAGACGGACCGGTCCCGGTTGGGGCAGCGTGACGATCTCGACCTTCGCGACCATGCCGTCGATGTGGACGCGACGGACCGTAAAGGTCTTGTCGACGGGCCCCGCTGTACCGGCCGCCGATGCACCAATGCCGACGAGGCCCGCTAAGCCGCTGAGACCCGGCACTTCGGCGATGCGGGCGCGCATCTCAGGCACCTGCGAAAACGTTACCACCCCGCCGACCGTTACGCCGACGAGGCCCAGCTTCAAAAGAATGCTCATTGATTCGGCCCCGTGATCGTGAGCGGCTTGGAGACCGCGCCGAGTTGTTGCTGAGCGACGGCGGCCGGCTCAGGGACCTTCACGTCCGCAAAGATGATCAGGCCCGAGATGCCAACGATCCCCAAGGCCGAAGCCACCGTCAGTGCGGCAGCGAAAGCAACTTTGGCAAGTAGGCTTGTCATAGGTCCGCCCCATAGGCAATCAATCTATAGTGTGAACTGTATAATAGGGGTCCGGCCAGATTTCAAGAGGCGATCATCAACGGCCGGTTAACCGTCACTTTCAGGCCGTCAAGGGCCGCAAATGGTTGGCTTGAGCCGAGTCCAGATACTCCTCCAGGCTTGTGATGCGGCCATCCTTGATCTCAACGACAATGCAGGCGGGCATCGAGAACGGGCCGCCGACGGTCTCGGCTTCCAAGACATGCTGTTGCAGAAAGCCACCCGGTATCGCGACGCGGCGTTGCACGCGGTAGCGGCGATTCTTCAGGGTGGCAGCCACCCAAGCGAGAACGCGCAGGTTTTCCTCGACGGTTTGGTCTTTGCGGTCGTGGTTGTGCCAGATGCGGGCGTCGGGGGCGTAGATCGAACGGATCGTCTCGATGTCCCCGTTTTCAACGGCGCGAAAAAACCGCTCGGCGATCTCGAGAGGGCCCGTCGCAGTCATGGCACCAGGCGGTAGCCGCCGCTTTCCGTTACGAGAAGCTTCGCGTGCGCCGGGTCGCTCTCGATCTTCTGGCGCAGACGATAGATGTGGGTCTCGAGCGTGTGGGTGGTGACGGCGGGGTTGTAACCCCAGACCTCGTGCAGCAGCACTTCACGGCCCACGACCTTGTCGCCGGCGCGGTAGAGGAACTTCAGGATCGAGGTTTCCTTCTCTGTCAGGCGCACCTTGGCGTTGTTCGGTCCGGTCAAAAGCTTCGCCGACGGGCGAAAGGTATAGGGGCCGATCTTGAAGACGGCGTCTTCGCTTTGCGCATGGCTGCGCAGATGGGCGCGGATGCGCGCGAGCAAAACGCTGAATTTGAACGGCTTCGTGACGTAATCGTTCGCGCCCGCTTCGAGGCCCAGGATCTCGTCGGCTTCGCCGTCGTGGCCGGTCAGCATGATGATGGGACAGCGCACGCCCGCCTTGCGCATGAGGCGGCAGACTTCACGCCCGTCGAGATCGGGCAGGCCCACGTCGAGGATCACCAGGTC
>QKCS01000144.1 GCA_003246795.1 Alphaproteobacteria bacterium | reverse complement strand
CGCGCCACTGCCGCGAAACCGTGCGCTTTTCCGAAGCGCTGCAAACGCTGCTCGAAGACAAGGATCTGATCCTGCTCGAGGTCGGCCCCGGCCGCACGCTCGCAACCTTCGCGGGCCAAGCGAAGAACAAGACGAGCGTCCGCGCGACGATTGCGACGCTCCCCGAGTTCGCCGCCCGCGCGGAAGACCGCGAAACTTTCGCCCGCGCGCTTGGCGGCCTCTGGTGCGAAGGCGTCGACCTCGACTGGTCGAAGATCGCGGACGCGAACGCGCGGCGCGTCTCCCTGCCGGCCTACGCGTTCAATCGCAAACGCTATTGGATCGAGGCACCCGCACCTGCCGCGCAGGCGAATGTCGCCGCTCCCGCCGTTCAGCAGCCCGCGCCGGCCCTCACGATCCCGACCGCATCACCGCTTCTCTTGCAGCAGACGCAAACCACACCGGTCGCGGCGCCTCCCGCGCCCGCAACACCAGAGCCATCCATGACGGATAGAAACGCACAGATTCAGTCCCGCGTCCGAACGATTTTCGAGGAACTGTCCGGCGAAAGCCTCGCCGATGCCCCGGCCGATGCGGGGTTCGTCGAACTCGGCTTCGACTCGTTGTTCCTGGGGCAGGTAGTGCAACGCCTGCAGAAGGTCTTCGGCGTGAAGATCACCTTTCGCCAACTCATGAAGGACTATCCGTCGCTGGAAACGCTGACGGCCCACGTCGCGAAGAACGCGCGTCCCGACGCTTTGCCCGCCGCACCTGCGGCGGCAGTGCCCGCAGCGGCACCAGCGGTTGCCCAACCGGCCACGGCCACGCCCATGACGCAAACGCCGATGCCCGCCGCACCGATGCAAATGCCCGTCGCTCCCGTCGCGATGCCGCAGATGGGCGCCGGTTCCGGCATCGAGCAGGTCTTCCAAACACAATTGGTCGCAATGCAGTCGCTGATTGCTCAGCAACTGCAGGCGCTGCAGTCGATGGGTGGCATCGCTCAGCCGATGCAGGTCGCGCAGCCGGCGCCGGTCGCGTCCCCACCCATTCAAGCGCCCGCACCCGCGCCGCAAGCGCCGAAACCGGAGCCTATCGCGGCCGTCGCAAGCGACACCGCCCCGCGAGAAGAGGCGCCGTCGCGCTTCCAGGTCTATCGCGGCTCGTCGGCGACCGCCGAGTTCACGCCTGAAAAGCTCGCGTTCCTCGACTCGTTCATGCGCCGCTATTCGGAGAAGACGCCGACCTCGAAGGCGAAGACCCAAGAGCACCGCGCGGTGTTGTCCGACCCGCGCACCGCGACGGGCTTCCGCGCCGAGTGGAAGGAAATGGTCTATCCGCTCTGGGTCCAGCGCTGCAAAGGCTCGCGCCTTTGGGACATCGACGGCAACGAATACATCGATCTTGTCAACGGCTTCGGCCAGACGATGTTCGGCCATGCACCGGATTTTGTTCTCGAAGCGCTGGCGCGGCAGATGGCCGACGGTTTCGCCATCGGTCCGCAGACGCCGCTCGCCGGCGAGGTCGCCAAGCTCTTCGCCGAAATGACCGGCAACGAGCGCGTGGCGTTCTGCAACACGGGCTCCGAGGCCGTGATGGTCGCGATGCGCGTCGCGCGCACGGTCACCGGCCGCGAAAAGATCGTGATGTTCGGCGGCGCCTATCACGGCCAGTTCGACGAGGTGCTGGTCAAGCCGCCCGGCGGCAAGTCGAACCGCGGCGCGCTACCGGTCGCACCAGGCATTCCGCAGGACTCGGTCAACAACATGATCGTCCTGCCTTACGGCGATCCGGAAAGCCTTGCCTGGATTCGCGCCAACGCCGACGACATCGCCGCGGTGATCGTCGAAACCGTGCAGAGCCGGCATCCCGATTTGCTGCCGCGCGAATTCCTGCAGGAACTCCGCACGATCACGCAGGAGAGTGGTTCGGCCTACATCTTCGACGAGGTCGTCACCGGCTTCCGCGTTCATCCGGGCGGCATGCAGGCGGTGCTTGGGATCAAGGCGGACATGGCGACCTACGGCAAGGTCGTCGGCGGCGGCATGCCGGTCGGCGTGCTCGCCGGCAAGGCCGAGTATCTCGACGCGCTCGACGGCGGCTTCTGGCAGTTCGGCGACGACAGTGTTCCCGAAGTCGCGCCCACATTCTTCGCGGGCACGTTTGTGCGCCATCCGCTGACCATGGCGGTCTGCCATGCGGTCTTGAAGCACCTGAAGGAAAAGGGTCCGAAGCTTCAGCAGGAACTGGCCGAACGCATGAAGCGGCTCGTCACGGAGCTGAACGGCGACCTCGAACGCGCCGGCGTCAAGACGCGTTTCGAAAGCTACTCGAGCTGGTGCTACGCGAACTTCGCGGCCGAAGATCCGCTGGGCGGATTGATCTTCGCGCACATGCGCCTGCTTGGCGTGAACGTGCTCGAAGGTCTGCCGTTCTACCTGACGACGGCGCACACCGACGCCGACATGTCGCGCGTCATCCGCGTCTTCAAGGAAAGCCTCGAAGCCGTCCGCTCTGCCGGCATACTGTCCTCGAGCAGCGCCTCGCCCTCGCGCTCGGTGGCGCAACTCGCCGCCGGCACGGCGCGCGCGTCCAGCATCCCGCTGACCGAAGCGCAAGCCGAAGTCTGGCTCGCGGCCCAACTCAGCGACGAGGCTTCGTGCGCCTACAACGAAAGCGGCACGCTGACGTTGGAAGGCGATCTGCGCCCCGCCGATTTCGTGGCCGCCTTGAACGACGTCGTCGCCAGGCACGACGCGATGCGCATGACGGTGAGCCCCTTGGGCGACGCGCTCAACATCGCGCCGCATCTGACGCTCGACATTCCGCTCGTCGACCTCTCAGGCGAAGCCAACGCGGAAGGCCGCTTCAAGGCGCTGATCGATGAAGAAGCGCGCACGCCGTTCGATCTGACGAAGGGCCCGCTTTGCCGCGGCAAACTCGTCAAGCGCGCGCCCGACAAGCACAGCCTGATCTTCACCGGCCACCACGTGGCCTGCGACGGCTGGTCGATGGGAATCATCATGAGCGAGCTATCGGCTTGCTACGCGGCGCGCCTCGAAGGCGGCGCGCCCGACCTGCCGCAGCCGATGTCGTTCCAGCGCTACGCGGCGGAACGCGCCAAGGCGAACCCCGACGACAAGCGCATCGCGAAGTTCTGGCGAGAAGAGTTCAAGGACATCCCGCCGCCCCTTGAGTTGCCGACCGATCGTCCGCGTCCGGCCGTGAAGTCGTTTCGCGGCTCGACGTATTCGGACCGCCTCGACATGGCGCTCGTCGGGGCGGTGAAGAAAGCCGGTATGCGCCAAGGCGCGACTCTGTTCGCGACTCTCTTCTCTGCAGTGCAAGTGACCTTGGGCAAGCTCTCGGGCCAACGCGATATCGCGATGGTCGTTCCGATGGCGGGTCAAAACCTTCTCGAAGACGAAATCCTCGTCGGCCACGCGGTCGACTTCCTGCCGATCCGGGCGCCGTTCAGGGGTGATGAAACGTTCGGCGCCCACCTCGCGGCGGTGAAGACGAAGATGATGGCCGCGATGGAGCATCAGGGCTACACGTACGGGACGCTTCTCAAGCATCTCGACGTGAAGCGCACGCCGAACCGCACACCCATTACGGACGTGCAGTTCAACCTCGAAAAGACGGGTGCGGGGCTCGAGTTTCCGGGCCTCAAATGCACCTTGCGGACGAGCCCCAAGGCGTTCGTGAACTTCGATCTGTTCTTCAATATGACCGAAGACGCGGAAGGCATCCGCGTCGACGTCGACTATTCGACCGATCTCTACGACGACGCCACGATCAAGCGTTGGGTCGGCCATATACGCACGCTATTGGCCGCGATGGCGCAGGATCTGTCGCGTCGGGTCGACGACTATCCGCTCTTGAGCGACGGCGACGTGAAATGGCTGATCGACGATTTGAACGCGACGGCGGCCGCCTATCCGCGCGATCTGCTGGTCCACGAACTCGTGACGGCCCAGGCGCGCGAAACGCCGACGGCCATTGCCTTCGAATGCCAGGGCGAAACGCTGACCTATGCCGCGCTCGAAGCGCGCGCGAACGAAATGGCCAAGCGCCTGGCCGCGGTCATCCCCGACGGCGGCGAGCGCATTGCCGTCGCGTTGCCGCGCTCGCTCGATCTTCCCGTCGCCTTGCTTGCCGTTCTGAAGTCCGGCAACGCCTACGTTCCGCTCGACCCGACGCATCCGGCGGCACGGCTGCGCCAGACGATCGAAGCGGCCGACGTGGTCGCGCTCGTCTGCGCTGACGACGAGGCGGCCGAACTCGGCGGCCCGGGCGTCGAGCATTGGCGCATGGACCGCCCGCTGCCGGAGATGCCGGCCGACGCCGAGCCACCGCGCCGCCGCGACCCCGCGTCCGCGGCCTACGTGATCTTCACCTCGGGCTCGACAGGAACGCCGAAGGGCGTGGAGGTGCAGCACCGTTCCGTCGTGAATTTTCTCTATTCGATGGCGAACGCGCCCGGCTTTGCCGCGACCGACACGATCGTCGCTGTCACTACCGTTTCCTTCGACATCGCGGGCCTCGAACTCTTCCTGCCGCTCATCACCGGCGGCCGCGCCGTCATCGCCGATCGCGAACAGGTGCGCAGCGGCACGGCGCTCGTCGAGCTCGTCGACCGCACGAACGCCACGGTCCTCCAGGCGACGCCCTCGCTCTGGCGCCTGCTGCTCGAAGCGGGCCTGAAGCCGTGTCCGGGATTGAAGATACTCTGCGGCGGCGAACCCTTGCCGCGCGATCTCGCGAACCGCCTGATCGAAGGCGGCGGCGAGCTTTGGAACGTCTATGGCCCCACCGAAACGACGATCTGGTCGTCGGCCGGCCGCGTGACCTCGACAGAAGGCGTGATCACGATCGGCGATCCGATCGCCAACACGCAGATCCACATTCTCGACGCGGCCGACAAG
>QKCS01000282.1 GCA_003246795.1 Alphaproteobacteria bacterium | reverse complement strand
CTCACTGCCTCGACGGCCTCGTAGGGGTACGTCGCCCGCTCCATCGTCCAGAAGTCGCCGGTCGCGATCCCATCGTCCGTGTACAGCGTATCTGTCGCGCGGTCGTGCGGCCATGCGAGAGCGAACGCCGCAACGGCCAACGCCGCCGTGACCAGGACCGCGACCGAATACCCTACGCCCGCAGACCACAGAAACGCGCCGACATCGAACGGCGCGTCGAGCGGCAGTTTGCGCCGTCGCACGAGATGAACGATCCGAGCCTTGACGGACGCGAGGCTCTCGCGCCCATCGAGCATCACGAGGCCGCCCGCCTCGCCCCACCGCCGCGAAACGAGTGCCGCAACGGACGCGGGCACGAACGCCAGCGCCAAAGGAACGAACAGCGTAGCCAGGAGCAATGTCCGCCCGTCGGCGGAATAGTAGCGCCACCCCTCGCCCTTCGGCGCGCTGACGGCCGCCACCGCATCGTCGTACCCGAACATCGAACCCAGCCCGACGGCGATTCCCGCAGCCAAGGCCAGCCAACCCCACCGTACGACCCGACGCGCCAGCGTCCGATAGCCGTTGCGCTCGATATGCGCGGCGATCTCCTCGACACAGCGTTCCACAAACGCAATCTCGTTCGCCGACAGGTTTCGGACGTAGTCCGGCGAGATCCGCCGCGCCGCCTTCGACGCCCACGCAATGATAAGGACAATCAACGGCGTCAGTGCAGCCGTCAGGCCGGCGATCGCCAACGCCAACGGCCACAAGCGCGCGATCAGCCCGGGCAGCGCCAGACCGACGCGGCCGAGATCGAGATCCGCATCCTCCAGCAGCACGGCCTCGAGAAGGTAATAGAGAAACGTGCCGGCGCCGAGATAGACGACCAATGCCAGGCTGATGAACGCGCCCCCGCCGGCAAGCCGAACAAGGGCCGCCGCACTCAACCCAGTGCCCGGCGAAACCTCAGCCGAAGGAACCGCCACGCGCGCACGCGCCGCGTCGCCAAGTCCCATACTGAGCAAGGCCAAGAGGCCTGGCACGATCAAGAGCCCAACGAGCGGCTGCGCCGGCTCCGCGAGCAACGCCCGTATCCCAAGAAGAAGATCGAGAACCGCCACAACGGCGAGCGCTGGCAGGCCGAACAGAACAAGCCCGAGAGTGCCGGCAGGCCCGTAGCGCTGCGGCCGGTACCCGACGACGCCCGCCAGCAGCAAAATGACCGCCGAATAGAGGAAGAACCAACCGGGCAACGCATAGCGCCCGGTCTCGACATAGACATCCGCGTTGAACGCCGTCGGATCGAGCAGATAGACGCCCACGACGGCAAGCAGCGCCGCCACGACTGCGTCGAGTGCACTCACGACCGCGACCCAGCGTGGCATCCCCATGCCCCTCCCCATTGCCCTCCCGAGAAGCCTTCCTACCACACCTTTGCAGCCGCCCGGCTCCGGCGTTCGCCTTGTGCGCGAATTTGGCGTGGTCTTCTCGGCCAATCAGAGGTATCCCGGCTCAGTGTTGCGCGGATCGCGTTCCGACGCACCGCACCTCATTCCCGGGTCCCAAGTTAATTTCGGTGACATATTAAATACGCGACAGTCCGGCGACCACCGAGCATGCCTTCCGCATACGGTGCCCGCCAGCCACTCCGGCTCGGGCCTGTCACCCGACGGTCAGATGCCCCTTCCTCTTGGCATAGCCCTCGTCGCAGGCGCGCTGTGACTTTTTCTGTACCCGACCATCAACGTGTTGTTCCTCCACGGCCAGGCCGGTACAAACAAATACGGCGCCGATCCCCTCGGGCCCAGCGACCCGGCCGCGGAGTTCGCTTAGATAAATTCGGGGACATGATGGGTGTTTGGGGAAACGAGCGCCGCGCAACGATATTCCAACCTCGCGCAATGATCTCTCGCAGCGCGAAATGTGTGCATCGCACGCCTGCGCTCTTGACACCTTGCATGAGAAGCACAAACTGAATCCTGACGGTCGCACACCCGAAACGCGTTACGCGGGCGGGCCGTGGATCGCCGGACGGCAGGACGGACGAACCCCTGTTCGGATGCCTGCTCCCCCTTGGACGAGCGGGCGGCACGAACGCGATGCCGGTTCGGGTGCGATCGTCACGAACGACGTTCGGATGAACAACGGACGGAGGGAGCATGACGCCACCGGGCAGTCGAACGCCCTCGCCAATGGCAGCGAGGGCCGGGATCCGCTGAAATCGTAAGCCTGTCAGGGCGACGCTGCTGCGCGTCGGATGTGCGTCTGCCCAAGCTGAGAGGTGCGGCCAGCCCGATCCCATCGAAGACAATTCAAGACGTTGAACGAGGACGTACGCGCCTCGTAAATCAGCCCGGCGTCTGCTGGGCGCAAGTCGGAAGTGATGATGAGCCCCGTGGAGCGACGTGTCGCCCCGGGGCTCTTATTGTGCGCAAAGCGCCGGTCGTACCTGATACTTGCCGATCAAAATGAAGAACGGCCGGGAAGAGCGCACCGTGGCATTGGCGCTCCTCTCACCGGCCATCAAGGCGTCAGCGCGAAACGCCGGCGCAAACGTCGCATCAAAATCGATACGGCAGCTCAGTGCCGCAGCATCGACGTCGCGACGACGTATAAGAACAAGACCGCCGTCACAGCGACGGCAGCAGTCGGAATCATGGTTGCGAACGAATAATCCAACATCGCGCGGCTCCTTGACAGGAAGGCCCGAAACGTGGGTCTTGTGACTCCTATCCGCGCGGACGATCCGCACGGGATCGATGGCAATACTCCGCCGCGTCGTCTCCGCCGGCATTGACACCGATCAAATGCGACGCGCCGCCGCGCCCATCGTCGACAGATGCGCCCCGCGGCTCATCCCTTGGCCAACCACCGCAACACGACGCCGATCGCAACGCTCACCGCCGCCGCAAACGCGCGATGACGATCGCTAGGTCCCCGGACCCATCACCGGCGTCAAATACGCCATCGCAAACGCGCCGGCGGCGAGCACGACGAACACGCCGAAGAACGTCAAGACAACGCCGGCGGCCCACGCCTGCGCCGTCTCTTTCGCGGGCCGTCGGCCGTTCGTCAAAGCAGATCGCCGCCGCAGGCCGAGGCCGTCGTCCCTTGCGCCTTGAACGCCTTGATCACGTTACGGCCCGTCGTCCAGCGATGCACTTCGTCCGGCCCGTCGACAAGACGCTGCGAGCGGATGTGCGTGTACCACCGCGCAAGCGGCAAATCCTGGCTATAGCCGAGCGCGCCATGCAGTTGGATCGCCGTGTCAACGACCTTGTGCACCATGTTGGCGAGGAAGACTTTCGCGATTCCGTTCTCTTGCCTGAGGTCCAACTTGTTCTCGGCCTTGTAGGCGATGTGCATCAGCATCAGCCGCGCGATGTAGAGCTCGCGCGCGCAGTCGGCCAGCATGAACTGCACCGCCTGGCGCTCTTCCAGCTTCTTGCCGAACGTGGTGCGCTTCGTCACGTGCTCGACCGCCATGTCGAGCGCGCGCTGCCCCATCGCGACGTTGTGCATCCCGTGGCGCAAGCGGCCGTAAGCAAGCCGGTGCTGCCCCATCGCGAACCCTTTGCCCTCGCCGCCGAGCAGATTCTCTGCCGGCACTTCCAGGTCGACGATCTCGATCTCCGCATGCCCGCCGCCCATGATGTGGCTGAGCGGCCCCTCGAGCGCCATGGTCGGGATGTTGCGCTTGATGCGATAACCGGCATTTGGCAACTCGACCAGGAAAGTGGAGAACTGCTGATGCCGCGGCGCGTCCGGATCCGTCTTCGCCATCACGAGCGCGATGTCGGCGACGGTCGCGGCCGACGAGAACCACTTCTCGCCGTTCAACACGTAGGCGTCGTTGCCCTTCTTTTCGGCTCGGGTCTGCATGCCCGTCGCATCGGCGCCGGACGCTTTCTCGGTCATCGAATAACAAATGCGCTTCTCGCCATTGAGCAACGGCTTCAAGAACTTTTCCTTCTGATGCTCCGTCCCGTGCTCGAGCAGCGTCAGCATCGTCGCGTCGTCCGGCCCCTGCGTATTCATGGACAAGGCGCCGAGATAGCTTTCGCCGAGCTCCATCTGCACGAGCGCGTTGGCGAGCGGCCCGAGCCCCATACCCCCGTGCTCCTTCGGAATGAAGGGACACCAGAGCCCTTGCGCCCGCGCCTTCTTCCTGAGTTCTGCGAGGACCTTCTTGTAATCCTCCCCCGCGATCAGGCGCTTCTCCGCCGGAATGCACTCGTCGTGCACCCACTTGCGCACCCGCTCGCGCAACGCCTTCGCGTCCGCCGGAATCTCGAAGTCGATCGCCATGACGTTTCTCCCATATGTTGATGTCGAATGGGAGCAACCTTAGCACAGACGGCCATCGCCTCGTGTGCGAATACCAACTTCGTGGGTGGTCCTCCTGCGCAGGCCATGACGGTGAGTTTTGCGACGGCGGTGATCGTTCAAGGAAGCTGCCGGGCCTGGCGTACGCCAACGTCTCCGCGGAAGATGTCATGGTTCGCGCAACCGGACCGCCCACGACCTCCACTCGGATTCACTGGCCTCGCCGCATCGTCACGCGATGAGGCGATCACCAGGACATTGTGCGCCGCATCAAGCGTACGAGGAGAATCTGAGGCAATCGGCGGCCTTCGTCTCGCAGGCGAATTTGTACAGCGCATGAACGACCCAAGAACGCACGTGCCGCCGAACGTCGGCATGCATCTGTCGCAATCAGTTGCGCAAACGTTAATCAGCGTACGGACGATAACAGAGCGAAAGACTGCAGTCACGAGAACGCGATGTTCTCATCGCCGTCAAAAAATACTCACGCAAACAAAACGTGCGGCAGATTCAATGGGCAGACGCACGACGTGCATTTCGCTTCACGCATATCAGACGGAAAACCAAGGTTCCCGATTAGTCCTGCGGCGTTTTTGCCTTTCGTGT
>QKCS01000317.1 GCA_003246795.1 Alphaproteobacteria bacterium | reverse complement strand
GCACTCGAGGCGCAATGCGCCCGCATGCTCTCACGCCATTGGCGCGTACTCATCAGTCAGGTCAAGGAGATCAAGACCTACAGCGCCGCCGAACGCCTCGCGCGCTTCCTTCTCTCGCAAGCGCAACAGAAGGAAGGCAGCGCGACCATCGTGCTCCCCGGCATGAAAAAGGAAGTGGCGACGCGCCTCGGCATCACGCCAGAGACGATGTCGCGCACGCTCAAGAAGCTGCGCGTCTACGGCGTCGAAACCGACGCCGACGCGATCCGGATTTCGTCGATCGAGCGGCTCGCCGCTTTCGTGCAGGAGCAGGCACGCTGAACGGCCGCGAACCCGTCGTTAGTAGTTGACCGAAAGGTACAGCCAAGCCCGTTCCCGGCTCGCAAAGCCGGTGACGCCATCATAGTTCGCGTACTTGGTGCCGAGCGCGAAATGCTCGCCGAGCTTGGCGACCGCTTCGAAATCGAACTCGTCGCCGAGCGACGACGACATGCGATCCGTTTCGAAATCGTGGTACCAAACGGCCGCCGAGAAGCCCGTGAACGGCCCGACGGGTTCGTCGAATGTCGTCTGATAGCCGAGCTTGCCGTAGATATCGACGATGCCGTCCACAGGCGTCATCAAGAACACGTCCGCGTAGCCTTGGAACTTGTGCAGCGTCGCCAACGGCGTCGAGAAGCCCGTCGTGCCGTCGCCCTCGAGCACCTCGACGCCGCCCAAGAGCGTGAACCCGCAATGCGACAACGACAAATCCGCATGCCAGTAGTTCAGGTCGAAGTTCGCCGGGTTGTCCTCATAGTCGCTTTGATGCGCGTACTCGGCCTCGTAGCCCAGCTTGTACCCCTCGGCGACCTCGCGGCTTCCCGACACGCGAACGCCGAACGTCGCGCTCGAAAGCCCTTGCAGAGACGCCGGCATATGCGCGTCGATCAGATAGCCGTAGCCGACGATCTTGCCGACCGGCGCCCAATCGTAGGCGGCATTGAATAGATGCGTAGAGCCCTCGATCTCGCCGACCGGGCTGTCGTGGCCGAAGATGCGATTGACCTGATCGACATAGGCATACATCAACGTCAGATTCTCGACGCTCGTGTTCGAGATCAGCCCCGCATCGAACGTCTGCTCGTTCTGCCGCCAGCCGACGGCGCCGACAAAACGCTGATTGTCGAGGTTGATGCGTTGCCGTCCGACCCGGACCGTCGTTTGCGGAAGGCCCGTATAGTCCACCTGAAGCCGGTTGAGTTCGATCTCCTCGGGATCCGCCACCGTCGGATAGGTGGCCGACAGGCCGTTGAGCGTATCGTCGAACCGCTCGGACAGATGGCCGACCGCCTCGCCCTCGATCAATCCTTGGAAGTTCTCGAAGACGCCCGTCACGAAACCCAGCCGAACGCGGGCCGTCGCCGCGCTCGCATCCGCCGGCTTGCCGTCTTGTTGGGCGTACTCATACCGCAGCACGCCGTCGAAGGTGAAACGGCCCTCCGTCAGCAGATCGCTGACGTCGCCTTCCGCGAGAGCGACAAACGAGCTGGTAGCGATCCAAGCGACAGCCGTGGTGGCGGCGAGCGCGCGCGTCGAGACTGACATGTCCTGATTCCTATTGTTCTAGTGGACTACGAGACGTTCGTGCGTGGATGGTTAACGAGATGTTATCGCCGGTAAAAGACCGCGCGCCCGGAACGGAAATGCCACACGCCCTCGGCGCAAGCCGGTCGATACCCTCTGTCAGCAACCGCATTGACCGCGGTCAAACCTCTAACGTCATCGATGCGGCTTCCTGCGTGTTTCGACTTGAGAACCGGATCGCGCCCACGGCAAACAGACGATCTGAACGGAGGAGTTGCGAATGACGACGCTCACCAGCGCGCGCCGCAGCAGCGGACTCTCGCTCCTTCGCTACGGCTTTCGTCCCTTCTTTTTCGGCGCCGGCGTGTGGGCGCTCTTGGCGATGGTGCTTCGCGTCGGCGATATCGGCTTTGCGTCGGCGGACGGCCTCCTCTTTCAAGACCCCACCCGCTGGCACGCTCATGCGTTCGTCTTCGGCTATGCGAGCGCGGTCGTCGCGGGGTTCGCGTTGACCGCCGTGCCGAATTGGACGGGACGCCTTCCGATCACCGGCGGACCGTTGTTTGCGCTTTGGACGCTTTGGATCGCCGGGCGCGCCGCTGCGCTGCTACCGCTCCCGGCTGCGCTGGCCGCCGCCGTCGACATCGCGTTCCTGCCGGTCCTGGCCGGCGTGCTGACGCGTGAAGTCGTCGCCGGAAAGAACAAACGCAACATCCCCGTGTGCGCTTTGATCGCGTTGTTCGGCGCGGCGAATCTCATCTTCCATCTGGAGAGCCTCGCGGTCCTTCCCACGGAAGGCCACGGCACGCGCGCGGGTCTCGCGATGCTCGTGCTGCTCATCGGCGTCATCGGCGGGCGGATCGTTCCGAGTTTCACCAACAACTGGCTCGCACGACACGGCGCGCCGCGCGTGACGGCGAACGCCTGGCTCGATCGCGCGGGCCACTGCGCCGGCGGCATCGCGGCCGCCGCCTGGATCGCGGCGCCCTATGCTGATGTCACCGGCACGGCATTCGTCGTGGCGGCGGCGATCCACGTCGTCCGGCTGGCCGCCTGGCGCGGCTGGCGAACGGGGCGCGAACCGTTGGTGCTGATCCTCCACGTCGCCTACGCCTGGATTCCGCTGGGTTTTCTGTTGCTCGGCCTCGGAATCTGGTTCGACGCCGCGGCGATGACGGCGGGCCTCCACGCTCTCGGCGCGGGGGCGATCGGCACGATGACGCTCGCGGTGATGACGCGCGCCACGCTCGGCCATACGGGTCGCGCGCTGCATGCAGGCGCCGCCACGGTCTGCCTTAATACCGCCGTCACGGCGAGCGCCGTGTTGCGCGTCGCCGCGCCGTTCGTAGCAGAACTTTACGTTCCGCTCCTCGTCGCGGCCGGCATGTTCTGGATCGCCGCTTTCGCCTTATTCGTCGCCGTCTACGGCCCGATGCAATGGTCGCCGCGGGTGGGTGACACCGCCTGAAGCCTAGTAGAATGCCCCGTGCGCGCCGGCGACCGCGCCCAACGTCGCGATCACGCTGACCGTCAGCAGAACGCAATGAAGACGCTCCGCCAGGCGGAACGTAGCCTCGGGATCCCGCCGCGCGCGTTCGACGAACAAACGATGTAGGAACAGTGGTTCCAGCACGAACAGCACGGTCGTGAAGATCGCCCAGACGGCGACCATCGCGTGCATCCACCACGCCGTGGGATCGGCGAACCGGTCCCACAGATCCATGCGGTGGACCATGTAGAACCCGGTGACGCCGGCGACCACCGTCGCGATGCGCGCCTGCAAGGCGAAGCGCCGTTCAACCGACTCGAAGAACACGATCTTCTCGTCGGCCGAAGTCATGCGCCGCGCGAGCGGAAGGACGATCGACGTCACCATCGCCACACCCCCGATCCACACGACCACGGCCGCTACGTGCAGGGCGCGCGCAATCGCCAGGTCGTCCATGTCCTACTGGCGCGCCGCCCGCACACGCGCGCGCTCGCGCCACGCCGGCCGCACAACGACCCAGCGCCCGCCAGGATCTCCGCCGCGCGCGAGCCCCATGATCGCCGAACCCATCAAGGCGCTTGCGAACGTCAGTCCGAGAAAGAACCACAACACGACGGCGAAGGGCCACGCATCCGCACCCGCGAACAACCGGCCGAGACCGTTGATGTCGAACGCGACGAGGGCCGCGACCAACGCTGCTGCGATCGCAAACCCAATCGCAGCTTGCGCCGCCAGCAAACCCACGAGCGGGTTCGCCCGCAGAAACCGTCGCACCGCCGCCTTCATCTCACATCCTCACGTCGACATATGTGCCTGTGTCGACCCCCGACAAGATCGCCAGCAAGTCAGCCTGCCTGAACGCCACGCACCCGGCCGTCGGCGAATAGGTCTCGCGCGCCACGTGCAGGAAGATCGCGCTGCCTTTGCCCGGCACGACCGGCGCGTCGTTATAGCCCACGACGACGATCAGGTCGTAGAGATGATCCCCGCGCCACAGTTTCTCGGCACTCGCCGGATAGGGCAGCGACACGAGGCGATTGTAGCGCGCGTCGCCCGGCGCGTCGCACCACCCATCGCTCTTCTTAAGCGCGCGCACCTGCAACGCCGTCGCAGGCTTGGCCAACCTGTCCGGCCGATAGAAGACTTCGCGCAGCGGCCAGCGCCCCACCGGCGTCGCGCCGTCGCCCTCGCGCTTGTCGCGCCTCACCCCGCCCCGCCCGAGCGCGCAGCGATAGGTCGCGCCGACGAATGTCGTCCTCCCGCCCGCCGACACGACGATGTCGTTCGCGGCGACCGCGGGTCTCAGGCTGGTCGCAAGCGCCCCCGCTCCCAACGACGATAGAAACGCACGGCGCGAAAACGGCGTCATCGCTTGGCTCCTATTTCAACGCGGGCGACGGATGCGCCGGCACCTCGACGTCCATCGGCGGCATGCCGGCGGCGGGCTGATACGTGAAATGCCACCACTCCTGATCAAAATTCTCGAACCCTTGGCGCGCCATCGCCTGCACCAGCGTTTCGCGCCAGCGCCTCTGCTCGGGCGAGATCTTGGGATTCGCGGTGTGGCTCAGCGTGTCGAAGCAATCATACCCTGTCCCCATATCGACGCTGTTGTCGGGCGCACGCTCCGCTTCGGGTGCCGTGCACGGTCCGTACGTCGCCGCCGGATCGAACGGCGCGGCCGCAGCGGCCGGCACGACGACGAGCGTCAGGTCGATGGCGATCCCGCGCGAATGCATCGACTGCGCGGCGATGTAACCGCGCGGCACGAGTTCGCTCTTGTCGAGGCTCGGGAAGAAGCGTTTCGTCGGCAGATGCGGATCGGGCCGTTTGCCCCATTCGACGAACGAACGCACCGCGCGCATCGGTCGATAGCAATCGTAGACCTTCAGCGAC
>QKCS01000035.1 GCA_003246795.1 Alphaproteobacteria bacterium | reverse complement strand
ATCGTCGCGCCGCATGTCGTCGATCTTGTTCAGGATCAGAACGGCGGGCCGCTTCGCGGCGTTGAGCCCTTCGACGATGCGCGCGCTGCCGTCCTTCATCTCCTGCCACTGCTCCGTCACGACGTTGGTGGCGTACGGCAATTCTTGGTGCAGCCTGTCGTAGATGCGCTCGCGCGTGATTTCGGAAGCGAGCAGGCGCAGCGGAATGTCGGCCGTCTGATCGGCCGGATAGGCCCATGGTCCGGGCGGGACGGTAGCCGCGAGATAACGCAAGAGATCTTGCGTGCCGTCGCCGCGTTCGGCCGAAATCATGAAGACGGCGTCGAACGTCGCCTGCACCTTCAGGCGCTCGACCAAGGGCAGAAGATCGTCGCGCCGCATGTCGTCGATCTTGTTCAGGATCAGAACGGCGGGCCGCTTCGCGGCGTTGAGCCCTTCGACGATGCGCGCCGTGTCCTTCGCGGCGAGGCCTTGCGGCGCACGCACGAGATCCGGCGCATCGACGATCAGACAGACGACGTCCGCGTCGGCGGCGCCGGCCCACGCCGCACCGACCATGGCGCGGTCGAGCGTGCGCCGCGGTTGAAAGATGCCGGGCGTGTCGACCAGCACGATCTGCGAACGTCCTTCGATGGCCACGCCGCGCACGCGCATGCGCGTGGTCTGCACCTTGCGGCTCACGATTGACACCTTCGCGCCCACGAGCCGGTTGACGAGTGTCGACTTGCCTGCGTTCGGCGCGCCGATCACGGCCACGAAGCCGCAGCGCGTGTCTTCGTTCGTCATAGCGAAAGCCGCTTCATCAAGGCGCGCGCCGCCGCCTGCTCGGCCGCGCGCAGGTTCGGGCCCTCGCCGGCTGCAGGATCGTGGCCGCAGACCGTCGCCTCGACGGTGAAGCGCGGCGCGTGATCCGGCCCTTCGCGCGTGACCAAGCGATAGCTCGGCGTGCCAAGCTTGCGCCCCTGCGCCCATTCTTGGAGCGCGTTCTTCGGATCGCGCAGATCGCCGGTGACCTCGCTCATCAAGGGACGCCAGTATTTGATCACGAACTTCCGTGCGGCCGCGATCCCGCCGTCGAGATAAAGCGCCGCGATGACCGCCTCGCACGCGTCGCCCAGAATCGCCGCCTTCCTGCGTCCGCCCGAACGTTCCTCCGACGCCGCCAAGATTAGCGCCTTGCCGATGTCCGCGGCCTCGGCCACGCGCGCGCACGCCTCCATGCGCACGAGCGCGTTCAGCTTCAGCGCCAGCGCGCCCTCTTTCTCGTGCGGAAAGTTCTGGATCAAAAGCTCGGCCACCAGGAAGCCCAAGACGCGATCGCCCAGGAACTCCAGCTGCTCGTTGTCGTCGCCGCCCGCGCTTGCGTGCGTCAGCGCGCGCTCGATCAGGGCTTTGTCCTTGAAACGGTGTCCGAAGTGCAGCGTGCCCGCCTTGGCGTCGAACGCAGCCTCAGTCGATGGTTTGGAAGATCCGGCCATAGCGGAACGACCACGGCCACTTCCAGACTTCCCAGATTTTCGCGCTGCCATCAGTGGAGAAAAAGATGATGTCGGCCCGGCCGACAATGTTTTCTTCGGGTACGAAGCCGACGCCGCTGTCCGGCATCCGGCTGTCGCTCGAATTGTCGCGATTGTCGCCCATCATAAAGTAGTGCCCCGCCGGCACAACGAATTCTTGCGTGTCGTCCGCAAGGGCCTTGCCGGGCCCCTCGTCGAGAATCTCGTGTGAGACGCCGTTGGGCAGCGTTTCGCGGAATCGGGGAACGTGCATCTCGTCCCCGTATTCGTCGGTATAGACGAAGTCGTCGACCTGCTCGAGCTTGCAGGGTTCGCCGTTGATGTAGAGCACGCCGTCGATCATCTGGATCCGGTCGCCCGGGAGACCCACGACGCGCTTGATGAAGTCCTCCCACGGGCGCGCCGGAAGCTTGAAGACGACGACGTCGCCGCGCTGTGGCTGCGCCGCCCAAACGCGTCCCTTGAACAGGTCGGGCGACCAAGGGAACGAGTGGTTGGAATAGCCGTAGGCGAACTTGGTCACGAAAAGATAATCGCCGACCAAGAGCGTGTCCTCCATCGAACCCGACGGAATGTTGAACGGCTGGAACAGGAACGTGCGGATGACGACGGCGATGACGAACGCATAGGCCAGCGTCTTGAGGATTTCGCCGGTCACGGTCGAGCGCACACGTCGCGTCACCGATCCGCCCATATCGTTCCCCCTCTAGCGCGGCCGGCGCCGCGCGCCGCTTCGTCCGATCAGCCGATCAGGTTGAGCAGCCGGCTGTAGCGGATGGCGAACGGCCACTTCCACACTTCCCACAGCTGCGCCGAGCCGTCATGCGAGAAGAACACGATCTCCGCGCGGCCGACCAGGTTTTGCTCCGGCACGAAGCCGACGTCGGCACGGCTGTCGTTGGAATTGTCGCGGTTGTCGCCCATCATGAAGTAATTCCCCGGCGGCACGACGAACACCGGCGTGTTGTCGAGCTTCGAGACTTCGCTGCGCTTCAAGATGATGTGCTTCACGCCGTTCGGCAGCGTTTCCCAGTAGCGCGCGACATGGCGCTCGTCGCCGAACTCGTCGGTTTCGACGCGGTCGTCCGCGCGTTCGAGCTTCACCGGCTCGCCGTTGATGTAGAGCAGGCCGTCGATCATCTGGACGCGGTCGCCGGGCAGGCCGACGACGCGCTTGATGTAGTCCTGCGACGGGTCGCTGGGCAGGCGGAAGACGACAACGTCGCCGCGCTCGGCCGGGCTGTCCATCACGCGCCCCGCAAACGCGACCGGCGTAAAGAACGGGAACGAATACTGCGAATAGCCGTAGGTGTATTTCGAAACGAACAGATAATCGCCGATCTCAAGCGTCCCTTCCATCGAGCTCGACGGAATGCGGAACGGCTGAAACAGCAGCGTCGGCATGAACAAGAAGAAGAATGCCGCGATCCCGATCGTCTTATAGGTTTCGATCGCGAATTCCGTGCGCCACCAAGGCTTTTCAACGTCCGTCGTCATACGCAAGTCCCGGCAAAATACATGCCCAAGACATGAGGTCTGGGGCCCCAAGTGTCAATTCAAGGGTGATTAAAGGCCGTTAATACCGTCTAAATAAGCGCAGAAAACGGCGCTACTGAGGCATTTCGGTCGACACCGCCGTGATGATCACGATCGCTTGGGCCAGCGGAAAATCGTCAGTGATCGTGAGATCGATTTGCGCCCGGAATCCTTCGGGCGTGATCGTGGCCAGCCGCGCCGCCGCGCCTCCGGTCAGGGCCATCGTGGGCTTGCCCGACCGCAGATTGACGACGCCCATGTCGCGCCAAAACACTCCTTTGCGAAAACCCGTGCCCAGCGCCTTCGAACATGCCTCTTTGGCGGCGAAACGCTTCGCGTAAGACGCCGCCCGGTTGCGCCGACCTTCCGACTTGCGCTGCTCAGTGTCCGTAAACAACCGCTGCACGAAGCGGTCGCCGAACCGCTCCAGCGTCTTTTCGATCCGCCGAATGTCGATGAGGTCGCTGCCGATACCGATGATCATCGGCGCCTCACGCGAACGCCGTGCCGGCCTTGCCGCGCGCTTCGTCCATTAATTGGCGCATGCGCCGGATGGACGCGTCGAGCCCGACGAAGATCGCCTCGCCGACCAAGAAGTGGCCGATGTTGAGTTCGATGAGTTCGGGGATCGCGGCGACCGGTCCGACCGTCTCGAAGGTCAGCCCATGCCCCGCATGGACTTCGAGTCCCAGCCGCGCGGCCTCCTTTGCGCCCGCCTTTAGCCGCGCGAGGATCTTGTCGCGCTCGGCGAAATCGCCCGCCGCATGCGCCTCGCAATAGGCGCCGGTGTGCAATTCCACGACGTGCGCGCCCAACGCCTTCGCGACTGCGAGTTGCACAGGATTCGCCTCGACGAACAGCGACACGCGGATCTTCGCCGCCGCGAGCTCGCGCACGAACGGCGCCAGATGATTGTGCCCCGCCGCGACGTCCAGCCCGCCTTCGGTCGTTCGCTCTTCTCGCTTCTCGGGCACCAAGCAGACCGCATGTGGCTTGTGGCGGAGCGCGATGGTCAGCATCTCCTCCGTCGCCGCCATTTCCAGATTGAGCGGCTTGTCGATGTCGGCGACCAGATGCTCGATGTCCTGATCGCTGATGTGCCGCCGGTCCTCGCGCAGATGCGCCGTGATGCCGTCCGCGCCCGCCGCGACCGCCATTTGCGCCGCGCGCAGCGGCTCGGGATGCTTGCCGCCCCGCGCGTTGCGGATCGTCGCGACGTGATCGATGTTCACCCCAAGGCGCAGATGCTTCATTTGAGCCCCCGGCTCCCCGGCTTCACGGCGGGGGTCCCCGCTAAGTGCTTCGGCAACTTGTCCGCATCCCACGACGGCACTTTGACGCGCGCCAGTGGAATGAAGGGCACGTCGAACTTCGCGGCCCCGCCCGACCGGTCGATCAACGCCGCGAGCGCCAGCACTTTCGCGCCCGTCTTCTTCACGGCATCGATGCATTCGCGTGACGACAGCCCCGTCGACACGACATCTTCGACCACGACAACACTCATCGCGGCGTCAAGGTGGAAATTGCGGCGCAGCGTGAAGACGCCGTCCTGCCGCTCGACGAACATCGCAGGCAAGCCCATATGCCGCGCGGTCTCGTAACCAGGGATGATGCCACCCACCGCGGGCGAGACGACCGCATCGATCCGCTTCTTGACTTTCGCGTTGATCTTCGCTGCCAGCGCCTTGCAGAGCTTCGCCGTGCGCTTTGGATACTGGAACACCAGCGCCTTCTGCAGGAACGTGTCCGAGTGCCGACCCGACGACAGAACAAAATGTCCCTTGAGAAGCGCGCCCGCCTTTTCGAACTCGGCCAGCACTTGATCAGGCGTCATGGGTCGCGCGTTCCTTTTCTCCGTGCGGACGATCGACGGCGTTGATGGACGGCGAGGCGCGGAGCG
>QKCS01000212.1 GCA_003246795.1 Alphaproteobacteria bacterium | reverse complement strand
ACCGCCGTCCGATTTCATCCGCTTGAGATCTTGATCAGTCAGGCCTGGAAGATTGCCGTCGTCGTGGCCTTGGGCGCGCCGGTGGTTGCCGTGATCGCGTTCGAGATCGCATTGAACGCAACGGCGATGTTCAGCCACGCCAATTTGCATTTGCCGCGTGTTCTCGACGCCGGCTTGCGCTCCCTCGTGGTCACGCCCGACATGCATCGCGTGCATCATTCCGTGATTGTGGCGGAGACGAACTCGAATTTCGGCTTCAATCTGTCGATCTGGGACAGGATCTTCGGGACGTATCGCGCGCAGCCGCGGGACGGTCATGAGGGCATGACCATCGGTCTCGAATCGTACCGCAACGAGGCGTCGACGCGTTTCGATTGGCTGTTGCGGTTTCCCTTCCTCAAAGGTCCCGTCGCATGAAGACCGTCTTTCTCTTGCGCCATGCGAAGTCGGATTGGAGCAACGCCGGCCTGGAAGACCACGATCGGCCGCTGAACGCGCGTGGACGGGACACCGCGCCGCAGATGGCGGACTACATCAAGTCCAAGCACTACCGGCCGGCGCTCATCTTGTGTTCGACGGCAAGGCGGACGATCGAGACCTACGACCTCATCAAAGACGTTCTCGGCGATGCGCCGGTGAAATTCGAGGAAGACCTCTATCTGGCAGAGGATCGACACCTTTGGGGACGGCTGCATTGGCTCGACGATGCCGCCAAGTCGGTCATGTTCATCGGGCACAATCCGGGGCTTGAGCAGTTTGCGAACGCGCTGACGGCGTCGCCCAAGCGCGAGAGCGAGGAAAAGCTGCACAAACGCATGCGCGACAAGTTTTCGACCTGCGCGCTCGCCGTTATCAAGCTTCCCGCGGACACGTGGCGCGCAGCCAAGCGCGGCACCGGCAAGCTTCACGACTTCATGCGTCCAAAGGATCTGTGAGGCGTCAAGCAGCGCCGCGGCCGACACGCTGTTTCGGGGCAGCGAGTTCGAGCGTGGTCCAACCGTAGCCGATCTCACGCATCGTGCGCCCCCACATGGCGTGCTCGCGCTCTGCGACGAGGCGGCCGCCCAATGCCTCGTAGAAGAAGCGGGACGGGTTGTCGCCCAGCGCCCATATGATGACGCCTTGGCAATTCGCCTTCGAGAAGAGCCGGAACACCGCCGACAGCAGCGCGGTGCCCAGGCCTTGGCCGGTCCAGCCGGGCGCGACGTAGAGCGTATAGACCTCGCCCTCGAAGGGCAGCGAACGGTCGCGCGAGGCGCCGGCGCTGGCGAACGCGTAGATGTTTGCGTTCTCGTCCGAGGCGACGAGCACGGGATTGCGCAGGTTCGACGCCTTGATCATGCGCGTCCAACCGGTCGCGTGCTCCACCTTCGACATGCGAAGCAGGCCTGCGTCGGGCAGGATGCCGGCGTAGGTTTCGCGCCAGGAGTCGACGTAGACGCGCGCTATCCCCGGAGCGTCGGCGGGCCGCGCCATTCGGATGCCGATGCGAACGCTGTCGTTCACGGGACCACATCCTTCAAAGAAAGAAACGCGAGAGGTGAGCATTTCACCCCTCGCGCGGGAGTTCAACTGAATTGCGGTTCGAAGCGTGCGAAACTGCACGCCGCGGTCGCGATCAATAGAGGCCCATGCTGTCCATCGTCGCGGCGCCGGCGACGCCGTCGGCGTTCATGTTGTTCGACCGCTGATAGGCCTCGACGGCCTCCTTCACGTCGGCATCGTAGACGCCGTCGATCGGGCCTTTGTACGTTCCGGCCTTCTTCAAGGCCTGCTGCAGGCGTTCGACCTCAAGCCCCTTGTCGCCGGTCTGCAGCGCGAAGCCGGTCCGTTTGCCGGACTTCGCCTGATAGAGGCGCTGCTTGCTCGACTTGAGGTAGTCCTGTTGAGCCGACGGGGACGCGGCCGCCTCGTTCATCTGGCGGTTCTCGACGTTGATCGCCTCGATCTTGCGGCGCACGCGCTCGTCTTTCAGCGAGGCGTTCTTTTCCTCTAGGTCCTTGGCGAGGGCGGTCATGTTCTTGCGCGCTTCCTCGTGCTTGCCGGCCTGGTAGAGTTTGACCTGCTCTTTCTGCACGCGGTCGCTCTCGGCGAGGGTCGCTTCGGCGGTGGCGTCCTTGTTGCGGGCGCGCGCGACCTCGGCCTTGTTCGACGTGACCTTGACGGCGAGCGCTTGCGAGAAGCTCTTCGCTTCGCCGCTCTGCGCGGCCTTGTACTTCAGGACGACTTCGCCCAGATCGACATTGCCGGAGGCGGGGGCGGCGACTTCGAGCCTAAGCAGGACGGAGCGCTTTTCGCCTTCGAAAACGTCTTCGAGGCCGCGGCGTGTTTCCTTCGCACCCGACGCATCGTCGTAACCCACGACGTCGACCTTGCGGATGATCGCCGTGCCGTTGAAACGAATTTCGACGTCGCGCGCGCAGGTTTCGAACATCGAGCCCAACTCTTCCTGGAAGACGCGCGCCATCTGGGTCGGATGCTCGACGTAGTAGTAGCGACCGCCGCCGTTCTCGGCGACGGACTGCATCAGATCTTCGTCATAGTCGCGGCCAAGGCCCATGGCGGAGATGCGGACGCCGTCTCTCTTCGCGCCGCGAACGAGGCGGGCGATCTCTTGCGGATTGGTGATGCCGGTGTTCGCCAAACCGTCGGACATGAGAATGACACGCGTGATCGTGCCCGACTTCGACGCAGGACCGTCGAGGGCGTCTCTTGCTTCATCGACGCCGCGCATCATGCCGCCGGTGAGGTTCGTCGAACCGCGGGGTGCAAGGCGATCGATCATCGCCTTCACTTCGCTCACGTTGCCGACGCGACGCGCCGGCCACATGACCGAGATCTTGTCGTCGTATTCGACGATCGACAGCGTGTCCTTCGGCCCCAAGCGGTCCACAGCCAGTTTGGCCGCGCGGCGCAGATATTCGATCTTGCCCGCGTCGGCCATGGAGCCGGACCGGTCGAGCACAAGCGCGAGGTTGAGCGGCGGGCGCTCGTTCGCGCGGCCGGGATCGATGTCGATCCCCTCGAAACTGACGACCGCGTAGACGACGCGATTGCCGTCTGCGAGCACCGTCGGCTGGTCGAGTTGAACATGACCGCGGATCGGGTCCCCCTTGGCATGCGCGGGAAGGGCAGCCGCGCCGAGCATAGCAAAGCTGCAGAAAACGCCAGTGGCGGCTCGTCGAAAAGCACGGCTGTAAGGCTCAAGATTTGAGTCCGGCATGGGATTCTCCCTCGGGGGTGTGGGTTCGGGCGCGACATGCGGCGCACGCCGACGATCAAGGCGGCGAGCCTTGAAACCATGCGAGGATAAAATGCTTGCTGTGGCGCAAAGCAGCCGGGAATGCGGCGGGATTAGGGCTTTGTAACAGGTCGCCTGCGGCCAATCGAACACGCGTGAATCGATTTGATGTTGCGCTGCGAAGAATGCGCTAGGATGCACTTGACGAAGCTGTACACTCGTTCATGCGCAAATCAACGTTGTGCGAAATCCGTTGCGGATTGCGGATTCCAAGAAGGTTTACGTTTGCTTTAGGGGATGGGGGCACTAATTAGGACAGTAGGTTAGCCCTTCGACCAAGGTCGTCATCCGGACGCCGCCGCAGACGTTTTGATGGCTCCGAGGCCCAAGGGTGCGTAACAGCGGGATAGGCGTGACCTCATGAGCGGCAACCTCGACGTCTTCGACGCATTTTCTCGGGCCTATGCGCGCGAGAAGTTCGAAACAATGTCCTTGCGCGACTATCTGTTGGCAGCGCGCGACAACCCGATGATGTACGCGACGCCGGCGGAACGAATGATCGCGGCGATCGGCGAACCGGAACTGATCGACACGTCGCGCGATTCCAGACTGGCGCGCATGTTCTTCAACCGGACGATCAAACTCTATCGCGCGTTCGACGGCTTCTTCGGGATGGAAGATACGATCGAGCGCATCGTCGGCTACTTCAAGCACGCCGCCCAAGGTTTGGAAGAGCGCCGGCAGATCCTTTATCTGCTCGGACCTGTAGGCGGCGGCAAGTCGTCGCTCGCCGAGCGCCTCAAAGACCTGATGGAAGTTCAGCCGATCTACGTGCTCAAAGCCGGCGATGACGTCAGCCCGGTGTTCGAGTCGCCGCTCGGCTTGTTCCGCACGAACGAACTCTCCGATCTTCTGCAAGACCGCTATGGAATCGAGAAGCATCGCCTGACGGGAATCATGAGCCCGTGGGCGGTGAAGCGGCTCGACGAATTCAACGGCGACATCTCGAAGTTCGAAGTGGTGAAGCTCACGCCCTCGAAGCTGCGCCAGATCGCGATCGCGAAGACGGAGCCCGGCGACGAGAACAACCAGGACATTTCCGCGCTGACGGGCAAGGTCGACATCCGCAAGCTCGAGCGCTACAGCCAGAACGACGCCGACGCGTACTCGTTCTCCGGCGGTTTGTGCCGCGCGAACCAGGGTCTTCTCGAATTTGTCGAGATGTTCAAGGCGCCGATCAAGGTGCTGCACCCGCTGCTGACCGCGACGCAAGAAGGCAATTATATCGGCACCGAAACGTTGGGTCCGATCCCGTTCCAGGGCATCATCCTTGCCCACTCGAACGAGGCGGAGTGGCAGCAGTTCAAGTCGAACAAGAACAACGAGGCGTTCCTCGACCGCATCTGCGTGATCACAGTGCCGTACTGCTTGCGCGCACAGGAAGAAGTTCAGATCTACCGCAAGCTTCTCAAGGGCAGCGAACTCGGCGGCGCGCCGTGCGCGCCGGAGACGCTGGAGATGCTGGCGAAGTTCTGCGTGCTGACGCGTCTCAAGGAGCACGAGAACTCGAACCTATTCTCGAAGCTTCGCGTTTATGACGGCGAGAAGCTGAAGGATACGGACCCGAAAGCGAAGACGCTGCAGGAATATCGCGATACGGCCGGCGTCGACGAAGGCATGAGCGGGATTTCGACGCGCTTTGCTTACAAAGTTCTGTCGGAGACGTTCAACTACGACACGACCGAGGTCGCGGCCGATCCGGTTCATCTGATGTACGTGCTCGAGCAGTCGATCAAGCGCGAGCAATACGCAGACGAGACCGAGAAGCGCTATCTGGAATTCATCAAGGCCGAACTTGCGCCGCGCTATGCGGAGTTCATCGGCAAGGAGATCCAGAAGGCATATCTCGAGTCCTACAGCGAGTACGGGCAGAATTTGTTCGACCGTTACATCGCCTACGCGGACGCGTGGATCGAAGATCAAGACTTCAAGGATCCGGACACGGGCCAGCTGATGGATCGTTCGCAGCTCGACGGCGAGCTGTCGAAGATCGAGAAGCCGGCGGGCATCGCCAATCCGAAGGATTTCCGCAACGAGGTCGTGAAGTTCGCGCTGCGTCACCGCGCAACGCACGACGGCAAGAACCCGGCGTGGACGTCCTACGAAAAGATCCGCAACGTGATCGAAAAGCGGATGTTCAGCCAGGTCGAGGATCTGCTGCCGGTGATCTCGTTCGAGTCCAAGAAGGATTCCGATACGCAGTCGAAGCACAACGAGTTCGTCAAACGCATGCTTGCGCGCCACTACACGGCGCGTCAGGTGCGCCGGCTCGTCGAATGGTATATGCGCGTGAACAAGGCGGGGTAGTGCGCATAGAAGAGTAGCGCGGCTCCCCCGCCCGGCGGCTCTGTATGGCGAACTTTATCGACCGGCGACTCAATCCCAAGGGTAAGAGCCTTGCCAACCGGCAGCGCTTCATTCGCCGCGCGCGCGCAGAAATCAAGGAAGCCGTCCAAAAGTCGCTGAAGGACCGGACGGTTTCCGACTTTGCCAAAGATCAGAAGATTTCGATCCCGACCAAGAGCACGAAAGAGCCGCGCTTCCGGCTCGATCCTTCGGCGGGCGGTGAGAACGAGCGGGTTCTGCCGGGCAACAAGGACTTCGTCGAAGGCGATCAGATCAAGAAGCCGCGTCAAGGCGAGGGCCAAGGTCGCGGCAAAGACGCGTCGACCAGCGGTGATTTCGAGGACGACTTTTCTTTCACGCTGAGCCAGGACGAGATTCTGGACATTTTCTTCGAGGATCTGGAACTGCCGAACCTCGTGAAGACGGCGCTGAAGGAGATCAAGGTCTATTCGTGGCGGCGCGCGGGCTTCACGACGTCTGGCTCGCCGACCCAGATCAACCTCGTTCGCACGATGCGAAATTCGTTCGGCCGCAGGTTGGCGATGCGCCGCCCGAAGGAAGAGGAAATCGACGCTTTGCGCGAGCGTGTGACCGCGCTTCGCTGCGGCGCCACGCCCGACGCCGAAAAGCGCGAGTTGATTGCAGAACTCGAGGAAGAGATTGCACGGCTGGAGCACCGGCGGAAGTGGGTGCCCTTCCTCGACCCGGTCGACGTGCGGTTCAACGCATTCGAACAACAGCCCATACCGACAAGCCAGGCCGTCATGTTCTGCCTGATGGACGTTTCGGGTTCGATGGGCGAGCGCGAGAAGGACCTCGCCAAGCGGTTCTTCATGCTCTTGCACCTGTTCTTGCGCAGGCGTTACGAGCGGCTGGATGTCGTGTTCATCCGCCATACGCACGACGCGCAGGAAGTCGACGAGCACACGTTCTTCTATTCGCGCCAGTCGGGCGGCACGATCGTTTCGACGGCCCTCGAAGAGATGAAGAAGATCGTGGCCGAACGCTACGCGACCGGCGAATGGAACATCTACGCCGCGCAGGCGTCGGACGGATATACGCAGACGGGCGACGCGTCGCGCTGCGTCGACCTTCTCAACCAGGACCTGATGCCGATCTGCCAGTACTACGCCTATATCGAGATCCTGGACGAGCGCGAGATGGAAGTGTTTTCGAGCGACGAGTCGGGCGCGGAGCTGTGGCGCGCCTATCGCACGGTCGCCAAGCAGTGGAAGAACTTCGCGACCAAACGCATCGCCAAACCGCAGGACATCTTCCCGGTGTTCCGGGAGCTCTTCGCCAAGGAAACGGCCGCTGCCGAGGCCAAGGCATGAACTTGGCCGGCGCGAGCGTTTGGGGCCGTCTTCTGACGTGGCTGGAGCACGAGCAGGCCGACGAGAACTTCGGGCGTTTGATCCGGGCGCCGCGCGCCATCGACGAAACGGCGAAACTCGACGCGTTCATGACGAAGGGGCTGATCGATCCGGCGAAGGCCGATATGGCGTTCGAGCGCGTGGCGCACCGGATTCGCGCTTCGCATATTCTCTTCGTGCCGGCTGTGCTGAGTGGCGTTGCGCTGAAGGCAAGCCGGCTACGGGTTGTCGAATACCTGACGCATCAGGTTCGCCAGCTGCGCGAAAAGGGCTTCGAAGCGGATATCGCCGACATCGATACGGGTGCGCCGGTCGCCTGCAACGGGGCGCGGGTCGCGCAAATCCTTGCCGACAATCATCGCCCAACCTGGATCGTCACGCATTCGAAGGGCGGACTCGACGTTCTCGAGGCGCTGATTTCTTATCCCGAGGTCCGGCGTTTCGTCGACGGTTGGGTTGCGTTCCAGGCGCCGTTCCAGGGTTCCCCAATCGCGGATATCGCTTCGGGCACGCAGCGCGCGCGGCGCCTTTCGGGCGCCGTCATGAAGGTCTTGAGTGCGGATTTGGAGGCGGTCGGCGATCTGCGCACCGATCGACGGGCGCGCTACATGGATCACAACGCGGGCGAGATCGCCAAGCTCGTTCAAGACGTGCCGATCATGTGTGTCGGGACGGTTTGCGGATCGTCGACCGCGAAGACCTCGTTGGTGCCGGATTGGCCAACGGGCGGGTGGATGGCCTCGCAGGGGCTCAAGAACGACGGACTTGTCCCGGTTGCGTCGACGATCTTGCCCGGTGCGCGGTTCGTGACGCTCGACGGGTTCGGTCACGGACAGGTCGCGCGGCATCACATCTTCTCCGGCCGCAAACTGGAGAACGTGGATCTGTTGAAAGCCCTGTTCGCGCTGATGCTGAACGAGCGCGACCTTTCGGAGACGGAAGCGGCATGAGCAAGCTTCTTTTCACCGGCGCCGAGTGGGATTTCGCGCAGCTGAAGAACGTCTTCTCGGCGATCGAGGACGTCGCGGTCGGCGACCTCAAACTCGACACCTATCCGAACCAGATCGAGATCATCGCCTCGGAGCAGATGCTGGACGCCTATTCGGCGCACGGCATGCCGCTGATGTATCATCATTGGTCGTTCGGCAAGATCTTCGCGCGCGAAGAGACGATGTACCAGAAGGGCTGGCAGGCGCTGGCCTATGAGATCGTCATCAACTCGAACCCCTGCATCTCGTATCTCATGGAAGAGAACACGATGACGATGCAGGCGCTGGTGATGGCGCACGCCTGTTTCGGGCACAACCATTTCTTCAAGAACAACTATCTGTTCCGCCAGTGGACGAACGCGGAGTCGATCCTCGACTATCTGGCGTTCGCCAAGAAATACGTCATGGCGTGCGAGGAAAAATACGGCGCCGACCAGGTCGAGCAGATCCTCGATTCCGCGCACGCGATCATGGAACAGGGCGTGTTCCGCTACCGCCGTCCGCCGCGGCCGTCGAAAACCCAGCAGCAGGAGCGGCTGCGTAAGCGGCAGCAATACGAGGAAGAGAGCTTCAACGACCTATGGCGCACGTTGCCGGGTTCGGCGCGCGACATGAGCGCGGACCTCGCCTCGGTCGACGAGGACGACATCGTCGGGCTGCAGGCGCCGCTCAATCTGCCGGAAGAAAACCTCATTTACTTCCTCGAGAAGCACTCCCCCGTGTTGACGAACTGGCAGCGCGAAGTGTTGCGCATCGTTCGCAACGTCGCGCAATACTTCTACCCGCAGATGCAGACGAAGGTGATGAACGAGGGCTGTGCCACGTTCGTGCACCACTACATCATGAACGCGCTGTACGACCGCGGGCAGATCGGCGCGGGCTCCATGCTGGAGTTCATGCATTCGCATTCGAGCGTCGTGATGCAGCCGGGGTTCGACGACAGCCGCTATTACGGGATCAATCCGTACGCGCTGGGCTTTGCGATGATGTCCGACATCAAGCGCGTTTCGGAGGAGCCGACGCCGGAAGACGAAGAGTGGTTCCCCGAGTTCGCGGGCAAGGGCGATTGGCGGGACGTGCTGAAGCACGCGTGGACGAACTATCGCGACGAGAGCTTCATCCAGCAGTTCTTGAGTCCGAAGGTGATGCGCGATCTGAAGCTCTTCGCGGTCCGCGATACGGCGGAGGACCCGGTCTATACGGTGTCGGCGATCCACAACGAACTCGGCTATCGCAGGCTGCGGACGTCGCTGGCGCGGCTTTACGACCTTGCGACGCACCAGCCCGACATTCAGGTCGTCGGCGCCAATCTGGCGGGCGATCGCACGCTTACGCTTCGTCACAACCGGCACCGCGACATTCCGCTGGCGCAAGGTGCCAAGGAAGCCGTGATCAAGCACGTTCGCCGCCTGTGGGGCTATTCCGTCGTCCTGGACGAACCGGAAGACACTGAAGAGTCTTAAGCTCTTCCAGCGGCGCTCGCATGTCTTGAGTTCGGCGTGCGTCTGACGCATGCCGATCAAGGGACGATCGCGCGACGTTGGTCGCGGTACGCGGGCGGCGGCTAGTGGTTCGGGCGTTCGCCCGTCACGACGATCTTGTAAACGTACTGTGCGGAAGACATGCCGGTCTGCCGTTGCACGTAATATTCAGTTCCGGCGACAGCCGCGATTGCCACGATCACCGACCAGGCAATCCAATCTCGGTATGAGCGACGCATGACGGTTCCTCCAAGAGGGTTCAGAAACGCGGAAACGCAACTGACGTCTGAGAACCGGTGTCGTTAAGGATTTTAGGCCGCTCGCTGGCGGGCGCAAATCACGATGCGTGGGCGCAAATTGTCTAGTTCGCACCTGCAATGCATCAGTTGCGCTCCGTTTCCTGCGGTTTGATCAGGAAGTGACCGTGCAGCGCAGCAATCGGCCGCGCGTGTTCGTCCTGCCAGGCTTCGGCGCGGACGTTGCAGACCCGGCGGCCCTGCTTGGTGACGATCGCGCGTGCGTAGGTGTCGACCGGCTTGCCGGAGCGCAGGTAGTCGATGCTGATGTCGACGGGTTTCGGCAGGTCTTCGCTGACCACCTCGAGCATCAGTTGGATGACGGCGGTGACTTCCAAGAACGCGCCGACGACGCCGCCGTGAAGCGCGGGCAGGACCGGATTGCCGATCAGCTCGTGATCGAAGCGCAAGACCGTCGTCAGTTCGGATCCCTTGCGATCGACTTCGATACCGAGGAAACGGCAGTAGGGGATCGCGTCGACGAGCTTTTGTAGTTCTGGTTTGCGTCCTTCGGCGATGGCGCGCTTGATAAGGTCCATCAGGGTGTTCCGCCGCTGGCGACGTTGGCGCCTTTCTGAGCCTTGGTGCCGAGCATGAACGCCGCCGCGCAGGTTGCGATCGGATCGTTGCGGTCCGCGTGATACGCAAGGCCGCGCACGAACGCGATGTTCTTCGTCACCTTGTAGCATTCGGCGAAGGCCAGGATGTCTTCGCCAGGCTTGGCGGGCTTCATGTAGTCGATGCGCAGGTCGAGCGTTGCGATGTGTCCCATGAGCTGCGTCTTCGAACCGACGGCGACGCCGCATGTGTTGTCCAGAAGCGACGTGATGACGCCGCCGTGGATGACGCCCGTGTCGGGGTTGCCGACGAGATGCTCCGCGTACGGCACTTTGCACACGGCCTCGCCGGCTTTGACTTCCATGATCGTCAGTTGGATCGCCGCGGCATGGGGGACGCCCGACAAGACGAAGCCGGGGCGATGCTCGGGGACGGTCGACGGCAAATCATTGCTCATTTCGGGCGAGTGGATGCCCAGAGACGGGGCGTGTCAACAGGCTCCGGCAGCGGCTTGACGCGCATCGGCGATGGCGGGCTCTATGCCCTCGAAACAGAACCGTGGGAGGGTCGCCATGAGCCGCTTGCCGTACCGGAAGATTGCCGTGCTTGCATTCGTGTTCGCCGTACTGCCGGCGTGTTCGGAAAAAGTGACGCCGCGCTACGAGGTCAGCGAGCTCGTCGGGCCGTCGGACTTCCACGGCATCCACGGCATCGCGGCGGCGCCCGACGGCAAGCTTCTCGTCGGCAGCGTGGTGGGGCAGGCGATCTATTCGGTCGATCCGGCAACGGGCGCCGTCGCCGAGTTCATCGGGCCGCCGAACGGGATGGCCGACGACATCGCCTTTGCGCCCGACGGGACGATGGCGTGGACCGGGTTCTTGATCGGCAAAGTGTTCCTGCAGAAACCGGGCGGGCCGGTGATCGAGGTCGCGGAGGGATTGCCGGGAACGAACTCGCTCGCCTTCACGACGGACGGGCGGCTCTATTTTACGCAGGTCTTTGCGGGCGACGCACTCTACGAGGCGGACGTCACGGGCGCCACGCCGCCGCGTAAGATCACGGAGAATCTAGGCGGGTTGAACGGATTCGAAGTTGGCGCCGACGGACGCATCTATGGGCCGCTGTGGTTCAAGGGCGTGATCGCAGCGGTCGATCCGAAGGACGGGAAGATCGAAGTCGTCGCCGACGGATTCAAAACGCCGGCGGCCGCGAATTTCGACTCCAAGGGCAATCTGTGGGCGATCGATACGGCCGAAGGGGCACTCTACAAAATCGACGTGAATGCGCACACGCGAACGAAAGTGGCGCAGCTCGATCCCGCACTCGACAATTTGGCGGTCGATGCGCAGGACCGAATCTACATCACGAACATGGCGGACAATGCCGTATCCGCGGTCGATCCGGCAAGCGGTGCGGTGACGTCCGTCGTGAAGGGCAAGATTGCGGCAGCCGCAGACCTTGCGATTGCGCGCGATGACGATGCGACGCTCCATCTCGCGGACATCTTCAGCTATCGCCAGATCGACACCGCGAGCGGCGCCGTGACGACGAAGGCGCGAATGTTCGGCGATCCGCTGAGCTATCCGTCGGGCGTGGGCGTTGGGCCGAAGCATGTCGTGCTCGCCAGCATGTCGTCGGCGAGTGTGCAGATCATCGATCGTGCGTCCGGCGCGACGGTGGCGCTCGCGCACGAGTTCAACGCGCCGGTCGATGCCGCCGAAACGGCGGACGGGCGTGTGCTGGTGTTGGAGACAGGCAGCGGCTCGCTGATCGCGCTCGACGACGAGAAGGGCGAAAAGCGCAGCACCGTTGCGACGGGGTTCAGCCAACCGGTTGCGCTGGCGCTTGACGGCAAAGGCGCCGCCTACGTGACTTCGAGCGACGGCAAGGTGACCAAAGTGGACCTGGCCTCGGGGGCGAAGACCGATGTTGCGACCGGCCTCGCGGGCCCCGAGGGCATCGACGTGGCGCCGGACGGCCGTTTGATCGTGGCGGAGGTGGGGGCGAAGCGTGTTGTTGCAATCGATTCCGCCAGCGGAACGGCCACGACGCTCGCCGAGGGGCTGGCGATCGGGCTTCCGGCCCCGGCAGGTCAGGCACCGGCCTTTCTGACGACGGGCGTGGCGGTGGACGGCAAGGGCACGGTATACGTGTCGTCCGACCTCACCAACGCGATCCTCAAGATCAGACCGGTTTCCTGAGGTTTCCGCCCACGGCCAACCAAAAGTTGACGCGGCGTCACGAATGGGTACAGTGTCCCTAAGGTCGACCAGACCATAGGGACAAATGCCCATCACGCCGCGTGCGCCCGATCCTCGCCTGCCCAAGACATGCATCATCGGTGCAGGCTCCAGCGGGATCGCGGCCGCCAAGGTCTTTTCCGAGTTCGGCGTTCCGTTCGACTGCCTCGAGAAGTCGAACCGCGTCGGCGGCAACTGGGTGTTCAAGAACAAGAACGGGATGTCGTCGGCCTATCGCTCGCTGCACATCAACACGTCGCGCGACAAGATGGCGTATTCGGACTTCCCGCTGCCGCCGGACTTTCCTGACTATCCGCATCACGCGCAGATCGCGGCGTATTTCGACGCCTATGTCGATCATTTCGGCCTGCGCGATCGCATCCTTTTCAACACGGGCGTGAAGCGCGTCGAGCGCACGGCCGATCGCTTGTGGAAGGTCGCGCTCGAAAGCGGCGAGCAGCGGCTTTACGACGCGCTCGTCGTCGCCAACGGTCACCATTGGGATCCGCGTTGGCCCGAGCCCGCGTATCCGGGCACGTTCGAGGGCGCGCAGTTCCACTCGCACGACTACATCGATCCGAGCGAGCCGTACGACTGCACCGACAAGAACGTGCTTGTCGTCGGGTTCGGAAACTCGGCGCTCGACATCGCCTGCGAGCTCGGGCGCAAAGGCATCGCCAAGAACCTGTTTCTGTCGCAGCGGCGCGGCTATTGGGTGATCCCGAAATATACGGCTGGCGAAGTTCTCGACGCGCATACCGTGCATC
Source organism: Alphaproteobacteria bacterium (assembly GCA_003246795.1). Classification (GTDB taxonomy): domain Bacteria; phylum Pseudomonadota; class Alphaproteobacteria; order Micropepsales; family Micropepsaceae; genus SZUA-430. The sequence continues at coordinate 4,897 of QKCS01000212.1, read as the reverse complement.
CGTCGCAGGATCCGCCGTGGTGGCAGCGGTACTTGCCCGACACGATGCTGCGCTCGTTCGCCGAACGGCGACTTGCCGCGACGGCCGGGCGGCCCGACCAATACGGCTTGCCGAAGCCCGATCATCCGCTGCTTTCGACGCATCCGGCCGTCAGTCAGGAACTCTACATCCGCGTCGGTTCCGGCGACGTGAAGCCGAAGGCGAACGTTCGCGCCCTGCAGGGGCGGAGGGTCGCATTCGTCGACGGCACCACCGAAGACGTCGACGTCATCATCTGGTGCACCGGCTACAAGATCACGTTCCCGTTCTTCGACGAAGGACTGATCGCGGCGCCCGGCAACGACATCGCGCTATGGAAGCGCATGATCGATCCGCGCTTCACCAACCTTTTCTTCGTCGGCCTTGTGCAGCCTTTGTGCGCGATGATGCCGATCGCCGAGGAGCAGGCGCGGTTCGCGGCCGACTATCTGACCGGGCAGTATGCGCTTCCGCCCATCGAAGTGATGGACGCGGAGCGAATCGAGATGCACGAGCGTTCCAAGTCGAACTACGTGACGACGCCGCGGCATACGATCCAGATCAATTGCGGCGAATACACGTACGACCTCAGACGAGAGCTGGCGAAGGGCCGGCGGCGCGCGACCGCGCAGGGCAACGTCCTGCCCATCGAGCCGCGCGTCGTGCGGCCCTCGCCCAAACAAACGGTGGCGGCATGAGCATCGAGGCCGACGTCAAGACACGCGGGAAGCGCGAGGAAACGAAAGCGAACAATCGCCAGGCCATCCTGGATGCGGCGCGCCGCGTCTTTGCGGAACTGGGCTACGGGGCGACCACCGTGCGCGACATCATTCGCGCGACCGATCTCGCCTCGGGGACGTTCTACAACTACTTCAAATCGAAGGAAGAGGTGTTCCAGGCGCTGCAGGACGACACGGCCTTGCGGGTGCGGCCGCGGCTGCGGGCGGAACGCATTCGCGCCGCAACGTTCGAGGAGTTCATCGCCGGCACGTTTCGTACCTTCTTCGACTTCGTGAAGAACGACCAGACGTCGCTGGCCACGATGCGGCGCAATCCCGAACTGCAGCGCATGCGCATCGACACGCCGGAGGTCATCGCCGGCTTCGAGGAACTGCGCGCCGACCTCGAGACTGCGATCCGGAACGGCGTCATGCCGGACACCGATGCGGACCTTCTGATGGCCGCGATGGTGGGCGTCGCCTTCGAGGTCGCAAACCACATGATCTCGCGCAGCGACGTCAGCGCCCAAGACGCGGCCGAATTCGCGACCGCGCTCTTCCTCGGCGGCGTCCACGCCTTGCCGAAGCGCAAGCGCCCGAAGGCCACGTGAGACTTCAGGGCGTCGCTTGCGCCCCGCGGATGAGTTTGCCCGGCAACTCGCCGGTCGGTTTGCCCTCTCGATAAACGATCCTTCCCGACACGACCGTTGCGTCGTAACCGTCGGCGTACTGCACCAAGCGCCGGCCGCCGGCAGGCAAGTCGTAGGCGACCTGTGGGCGGTGCAGCGTTAGGTGGTCGTAGTCGATGACGTTGACGTCCGCCTTGTAGCCGGGCTTCAGAACGCCGCGATCGTGCAGGCCGACGGCTTGCGCCGTCATGTGGCTTTGCGCCTTGACGACCCATTCGAGCGGCAGCTTTTGGCCGCGCGTACGGTCGCGCGTCCAGTGCGTGAGCATCGAGGTCGGGAAGCTGCCGTCGCAAATCATGCCGACATGCGCGCCGCCGTCGCCCAGGCCCAGCACCGTGTTCGGATGGCGCATCATCGCAAGCGCCGGATCCAGCGAGTCCTGCGCATAGTTAAGGAAGGGGAAGAGCAGCAACGCCTTGCCGTCGTCCTCCAGCATCCAGTCGTACGCAAGTTCCTCAGGACGCATGTTGCGTTCGCGTGCGCGTGCGCCGAGGCTTTCGTCGCTCTTCGGCTCGTAGTTCGGCGGATCGGCGAGCGGGAACATCTTGGCGAAGTTCCGGAGCACCGCTTTCACGAACGGATTGTCGGAGCGCGGTTCGTCGTTCAGCAGGCGCCCGCGCCACTCGCTCGACCGCAGAAGGCGCACGCGTTCGGCGAGCGGCAAGTGTGCGATCTCTTGATAGGCGGGATGCGCTGAGAAGGGGTTGAGCGTGAGCGAGAGGCCGAGCAGCAAACCGACCGGCCGTCCGCACACTTGCGCGCGCACGGGCAGCCCGTCGGCCGCGCATTGATCGATCCACCCCAACAGCATCTTCCACGCTTCGGGGCCGCGGTCGCTTTGCAGAAGCGAGAACGACAGCGGTCGGCCGGATTCGGCGACCATCCGCCGCAACATCGCCGTCTCGCGCTGGGGATCGGCGAAGTCGGAGACAACCTGCAGAACGCCCGCGCCCGCTTCTTTGAGGCCCAGGGCAATGCCGACGAGTTCGTCTTCGGCGGCTGTCAATGTTGGCGTCGGTTGCCCGTCGCTGGTGCGATGATTGAGCGTGCGGGAGGTCGAAAAACCGAGCGCACCCGCCTTGACCGCGTCGCCCGCGATCGCCGCCATGTCGCGGATGTCGGTATGCGTCGCCGCTTCCCGGTTGGCCCCGCGGTCGCCCATGACATAGACGCGGAGCGCGCCGTGCGGCACCTGCGTCGCGAAGTCGATGTCGTGGCGGCGCTCTTCAAGCGCGTCGAGGAACTGCGGGAAGGTCTCCCAATTCCATTTGAGGCCCGCCGTCAGGATCGGATTTGGAATGTCTTCTACGCCTTCCATCAAACGAACGAGCTTGTCGTGGTCGGCTGGCCGGCACGGCGCGAAGCCGACGCCGCAATTGCCCATGACGGCCGTGGTGACGCCGTGCCACGACGACGGCGTGAGGCGTTCGTCCCATGTCGCCTGACCGTCATAGTGCGTGTGAATGTCGACGAAGCCCGGCGTGACGATCCTGCCCTTCGCGTCGATCTCTTCGCGGCCTTGACCCGCGAAGCGACCGACTGCGGCAATCCGTCCTGTATCGATGGCGACGTCGCCTTCGAAACCGGGCGAGCCGGTGCCGTCGATGATCGTCCCGTTGCGAATGACGAGATCGTGGGCTGCTGGCATGTGTTTCAGTCCTTCGATAGCGCGATGACGAGAGGTTAACACGGTTCGCGCGGCGCCCAAACGCTGCGCTCCAGGCTTGACTCAGGTGGGGCGTCCCGCATTTTGCGACGCATGCGGAAGGTTTTGGTCCGGATATTGTTGAGCCTGCCCGGCAGTTGGCTGGTCGCGGTATCCGGCCGCACGCCGCTGACCATCGAAGGACGTACGCTTGATCCGCGCCTTCAGTTCCTCAGCGCGATGGCGAAGCGGCAGCCGTCGCTTGCATCGCTGTCGCCGGACGATGCGCGCAAGGCGGCGGCCGAGGGGCTGGCGCTTCTGGAGGCGGAGCCCGCGCATGACATCGACGTCGCCAACATGCTGCTGCCGATCGAGGGCGGCCGGCCGATCCCCGTGCGCACGTACAAGCCGCGCCTGCCCAACCGCCTCGTGCCGACGCTGGTCTATTTTCATATGGGCGGGTGCGTGATCGGCGATCTCGACACCTGCCATACGTTCTGTTCGCAGATCGCGTACCGCGCGGGTTGCCTGGTCGTTTCGGTCGACTATCGGCTGGCGCCGGAACACAAGTTTCCCGCGGCGATCGACGATGCGCTGGCGGCGTTCCGCTGGGTGCGCCAGCACGCGAAGACGTTGGGCGGCAATCCCGCCATCGTCGCGGTCGGCGGGGACTCGGCGGGCGGCTATCTGTCGGCGGTGATCGCGCAAGAGCTCAAGCGGTCGAACGAGAAACCGCCGGTCCTCCAGATGCTGATCTATCCCGTCGTCGATTGGCTGTCCGAGACTGCGTCGATGAAGACGTTCGGCGACGCCTATCCGCTGACGACGCCGATCATGGACTACTTCCGGAAACACTATTTCACCGATGTCATGGACGAGGCGCGGGACCTTCGGGCGTCGCCGGGGCTTGCAAACGATCTGGCCGGACTGCCGCCGGCGCTGATCTATACGGCCGGGCACGATCCGCTCGTTGATCAGGGCCGCGACTACGCCGAGGCGTTGAAGGTGGCGGGCGTGCCCGTGATCTATCGCTGCTACGAGCACCTGTCGCATGCGTTCACCGCGATGGGCGGAGCGGTGCCGCGAGCACGCGTCGCGCTCAATGAAATCATCGAGGACCTGAGGCGCGCGATCGGATGAGCAGAGCCCTGGTCGTGCATGCGCTCTCCGACGATCTGTCGACGCTGACGCTTGAGATGCGCACCGTGCCGCCGCCGGCGAGGGGTGAGGTCAAGATCCGCTTGCGCGCGGCCAGCGTGAACTTCCCCGACATCCTGATGGTGCAGGGCAAGTATCAGCACAAACCCGATCTGCCGTTCACGCCCGGCATGGAGGGCGCGGGCGACGTCGTCGCGGTTGGCGGGGGCGTCACGGCCTTCAAGGCCGGCGACAAGGTGATCACGTCGCGCCTCGGCTGCTTCGCGGAAGAGATCGTGACCCCGCAGCACCTTGTCTATCCGTTGCCTGTGCCCTTCGACTATGCGCAAGGCGCGGCGTTTCCGGCCGCCTATCTTACGGCCTATGTCGCGTTGGTTCGGCGCGGGCACCTGGAGCTCGGCGAAACGCTGCTCGTGCACGGGGCGGCCGGCGGCGTGGGCCTGGCGGCCGTCGACGTCGGGAAGCTGCTTGGCGCCCAGGTGATCGCGACGGCCTCCACGGAGGAGAAGCGCGCGTTCTTGAAGACCTATGGCGCTGACCATGTGTTGCCGCCGTCAGGATTCCGCGAGGCGGTGAAGCAGCTCACGGGCGGCAAAGGGGCGGACGTGATCTACGATCCCGTCGGCGGCGACGTGTTCGACGAAAGCGTGCGCTCAATCGCGTTCGAC